>QIJM01000342.1 GCA_003232445.1 Paraglaciecola arctica | reverse complement strand
GTATAAACACTGCGACAAAAATCAAATAAAAAGGCGGTAAACATAGCTTACCGCCTTTATGGTCTTTTATTTACTTAGAAGTCATAAGTGACTTGTAAGGTATAAGAACGGCCACGCGGATCAGCAACACGCGGGTCGAACGCAGCACCCGGTGAGAAGTCATTTTGATGCACCGTAAAGGGTGGATCGCGATCAAATAAGTTCTTGATACCCGCGGTGATGTCAAAGCCTTCCAAGCCTGTGTACTGTAGGCTGTAGTTATAAATCAAATAACTACTGACTTGGCCAGTATAGTCAGGTGCGAAGGTGGTGAAATCACAGGCTGGATCGGCTTGGCAGGTACGAATGCCAGGCGGGGTTTCATCGTCGTAACCATGACGATAAATTTGCATCAACGTATGCCTGAAATCACCGTAGGAATACGTGCCTGCAATGGTATGCTTCCATCGCAGAGGTATGTTTCCACGTGAGTGGGTGCCCACTAAGTTGGGGCCAAAGTCAGAGTTGTCACGTTCTTGTTTTGAGTCCCCAATAAGGTAGACACCGTTAAAGTTGATTGACCAGTTTGCGTCATCGAGCGTGCCACTTGCCACTAATCCAACGTCAATACCGCTGGTTTCACGACCCCCTGCGTTGATAAAACGCCGGTCGATAGCAAGGATATCACCCGTTGCTGAACGTATAAAGTTGTCAGCAAAAAGCTCTGGGTTCTCGATTAACTCTCTAAAACCAGGCGTTTGAATAGTGCCGTCAATTTCAATTTCCCACCAAGTTAAGCTCGCGGTAAGGTTGTCAATCGGACTAAATACAATTCCTAACTCTGATTGAGTAGATTCTTCTGGCCCGAGATCCTCTTTACCGCCGAATATTATAGCGGGAGTAATTGGCGCACACTCAGCTCGGTTGACATCGGGAATACCATCTTCACATAAAAATGGGTTAGCTAAGTCTGTGCCGGTATAAGGTTCAGCGGTTTCGCCGTTAAACAGTTGGTTAAAACTGGGTACTCTAAAGCCAGTACTGTATGAACCACGGAGCAAAATTTCTTCAATCGGCATATAGCTGAAAGCATATCTAGGATTTGTTGTTCCGCCAAACCCATCATAATTATCATGCCGTATTTGAAAAGTAAGTTCTAAATTCTCGAGTACGGGTACTAGGGCCTCTACAAAAACCGCTTTAATGTCTCGGCTAACGTTATCGAGTGCATTAGCGTCATCAAAAGGTGCACCATATATCCTAGGTCTATCCTCCGCTACACGACGGTCGCCGTTAAATTTGTATTCTTCGCGGCGTAAATCGATACTAGCAGCAACATAAATAGTGTCTGCACCTAGACCTAAATCATAGCCGGTATCCCCTGTAATTGTTGCATCAAGCTGGGTCATCACAGTTTGGCCACCAAACAGCACAGTACCACGTGCAGATGCTGCCTCAACCGCAGCGACACCCGCTGCAGTTTGTGATTCACCCGGCAATAAAAATGGGTTTAAGATGCCTGTGCCTAGGGCTTCGGCCAAACCAGCGGTAAAGTTATAACCACCGCCTAATTCAGATTCAGCTTCGTTGCTTGAACGCCCAAGACCGACTTGATAGTCCCAATCGCCAAATACTATACCTTCAAGACCTAACTGTACCTTGTATGAAGTGGTGGTGGTTTCAATTTCACGACTACCACACTCCATGCAGCGCCATCTGTAAGCGATAGGTGCGCCAATGTTTAATTGTTCAGCACCATAATAGTCGGTTAATACACCCACTACATAGTCATACGATACCCCTGTGCTTGGATACCAGCCGCCCCCAAGATCATCCCAAGCGCCATTACCAATTGCCCAAGGCGTTATTTGGTTGGGTTCAAACACTTTTTTCGAGGTAACTTCAGACGCTAGCAACTCAATAAATGCTTCTGAATCTTCGCCTACTTTCATTGTGCCGCGAGAAACAAAGTCAATATTTTCGACAGGCTGCTGCAGTACCGATGCACGTGGGTAATCCCAAGCACAGCTTACGCCAGTGTTACGCCCACGATTCCATAGTTCACCTGCGTCAGGGCCCATGTTGGCAATTGCATCGCAACCTGCTTGGCCAGGAAGCGCAAGTACGTTAATAACGTCGTTAAAGTTGCCTGTAATGGGATTGGTTAGTCCTGGGCCAATAATATTGTATCGGCTAGATGTTGGGTCGTCACCGCCACTACGGTTATTAATTGAAGCAAATGGCGCGCCACGCGTATCGGGCGATAAACCACGCAAAGGCTGAAAGGTATTCGTAAAGTCACGATCATTACCGCGCAGTATTTCATTCGACTTCATAGACACAGAAGCCATAAGATTAAAACCGTCTTCATCTAGGTCGCCTGTACCAGCAAGTAAGTTAATACGATAGATATTACCGCTACCTTCTTCGGTATGGTCAGCAAACGCACCCGCTTGCACGCCTTGGTAGTTTTTCCTCAAAATGAAATTAATAACACCACCAATTGCATCGGTACCATACATGGCAGTTGCACCACCGCTAAACACCTCCACTCGTTCAATAGCAGCAAATGGGATTGAGTTTAGGTCAACGGCACGGCCCTTAAGGCCATGGGTTGCTATACGGCGTCCATTCAGCAACACCAGCGTAGAACCCGCACCTTGTTGGCGCAAGTTAGCGCTAGATGCACCGTTGTTGCCGCGCTCTTCACCCCCTACTATGCCGGCATTACTGGCAAGGTTGTCGTTTGAGTTTGAGGATATATTTAGTTGTGACAGTAATTGCTCAGCCGATGTAATACCGGCTGCGCTAATTTGAGCAGCTGAAATCATCGTGATCGGCAGGTCACCTAAGCTAGCACGCTTAATGCTTGAACCGGTAACCGATATACGTTCTATTTTTTCTTCTTGTGTGTTTTCAATAGCTTGTTGGGCAAAAGCGTAAGTGCTTGATAACCCAGACGTAGCTAGCACTAGTGCAATTTTATTTAATTTCACTGTGCGGTCTCCCTTTAGTTGTTTTTGGGTTTAAATTATTAGGGGCTATCACTGAACATGGATAGCATAAAAATGTTGGCTGAAAAATGCCTTATCGCCAGGAAATTGCCCTTAACTGTTATACTCAGATATAGCAAGCACCCTCCCTTACATACAAATTATCACAACTGTCAAGAATGTAAATAATAAATAATTCCAATTATTTATTATTTTAATAATAATCTAACTATCATTTCCTATCCTTGTTCGGTACATTTGTTCCCAATATCTGTTACTTAAATAAATCGTCCTGAAGGATTACCCATGCGGCATTTATCGCTAAAATATTGGTGGATGGCAGGCTTTGCTTTACTCACAGTCTCTTGTGCCACGGTACAACCGCTTGATCCAAAATTGGAATTTCAGGTTGCTCAAAAATTGATGATTGATATCCGCTACTTTTGCGACGAACTTGCGGCTGGACAACGTTGTACAACTCCAGTGACAACGTTACCTAAAAAGTTATCGAAACTCATTGCCGATACTGGAGTAGGTGGTGTTATTTTATTTGCTGAAAACCTGCAAGCTATTCCGCAGATGGTGTTATTAAATAAAGATCTGCAAAGTGCCGCCAGTGCAAACAATCAACCTCCCCTACTGATTGCGGTTGATCAAGAAGGAGGCCGCGTAATGCGTTTGCCAAAACATTTAGGTACTGGGTTCAGTGGCAATATGGCGATTGGCGCAACAACAGATAAATACGGGACATACTTCGCCACACAATCAGGCATCATTATTGGCAAAGAATTGGCGGCTTTAGGCATTAATGTCAATTTTGCACCAACGGTAGATGTGAACGTAAACCCTGAAAACCCTGTGATCAATGTCCGCTCTTTTGGCGAGTTTCCGCAGCTAGTAGCAGAATTAGGTTTAGCACAAGCCAATGCAATGCAGGCACAAGGGGTGATAGTCGCATTAAAACATTTCCCTGGACATGGTAATACCAGTGTTGATAGCCATACTGGCCTTCCACGTGTTGATCACACTATCGATATAATTAACAGCGTCGATTTGAAACCTTTTCAACACGCTATTGATCATGGTAATCCAGGAATGATCATGACAGCACATATTCAATATCCACAATTAGATGACACTGAATTTGAGGCCAAAGGTGGCAGCAAAACCATATTGCCCGCCACTATGTCTCGCAAAATTTTGACTGATCTTTTACGTCAAAAGATGGGTTTTAAAGGAGTGGTTGTAACCGATGCACTGAATATGGCTGGGATCGCCCATTATTATGACCAAACAGAGGCAGTCATCCAAACATTTGATGCAGGCGCCGACATAGCATTGATGCCAATGCCAGTAAGATCGCCAAAAGACTTTGCAAAATTGAAACAACTTATTAGAGATGTAGCTTACGCCATACAGTCTGGTCGCCTTAATCATCAAGAAATCGCAGGATCAGTGACGCGTATTCAACAACTACGTAACAACTTTAAAGTCCAAGATCTCATCCCTGATGATGTGGACAAGGCCAGTAATTTAGCTTCAATTATCTTAGGTAATGATGCACATCGAGATATTGAGCAGAAACTAGCGGATGCCGCTGTGGTTAATATTAAAAATGAGGATGTGTTTCCGCTGTCGGATAAAATCAAAAATATCCATATGAATATGCCTGATAAAACCAAATGTATGGCGCTAACATTTGCTTTAAAAAGCAGACGTCCAGATTTATCAATTACCTGCACCAGCATGTTAAGTGCAGCTGACTCCGAGTCAATGAATGACTTCAACAATGCCGATTTAGTGATATCTGCCGACATTTCTCCACGTCAAAGTATAGTCGAACTTGGCGGCATGGATGACATTAAAAGTTGGCAAGATCGTCCCACCCTTATAAGCCAATCAGAAATGTTACAATCATTAACCCAACAAGCAAAAGAGTTAGGAAAGAAAACATTATTTATAAGTTTACGCGCTCCCTCCCTTTTCAGATGCAATATTAGCGACCTTTGCTTATAACTTGGACGCAAACACCTACATTGATGATTATGGCAGACTAATCACTGAGTATGCCGGCCCTTCATACAATGCCATCGCTGATATCCTAACAGGCAAATTAACACCCACAGGCAACCTTCCCGTTACTATTCATTAAGGTATGACGATGAATTACATACGACACCATTGTGCGGCTATTGTCGCCCAACTCCCAGAGCATCGACTGTTAGCAATCGATGCTTTAAGGGGCATCACTATTACCGCCATGATTTTAGTGAATAATCCTGGAAGCTGGTCATATATATATAGCCCTTTAAAGCATGCTCAATGGCATGGCTGGACCATCACCGATCTTATATTTCCGTTCTTTTTGTTTATTGTTGGTATTTCTATTCACATCTCTGTGAGTCGCCAACTGAGTAGCGGAATTCCAGAAACACGGGTGATAAAACATGCTGCCATTCGCATGATAAAGTTAATTTTATTAGGATGGTTTCTTGCCTTGTTTTACTACAGCTTTACACAACCCGATTACAATTGGTTTGAGCAGCGATTAAATTCAATAAGATTTATGGGCGTACTTCAACGCATCGGATTAGTATATTTTATCTCTGTAATACTGGCCTTATATTGCAAAACAGTTGCGCGGGTTGTTTGTTTTGTTTCCATTTTAATGGTCTATTGGCTTGCCTTAACCCTTATTCCTTACTCAGATGCCAGTGGCAACAGTTACATAGGCATACTGGAATATGGTAATAACCTAAGCGCATGGTTTGACAACACTATTTTCTCAGAGAAACATTTATATTATGGGGAAGCCAAGCCTTTCGCTTTCGATCCTGAAGGGTTACTGAGTACCTTGCCAGCTGTTGCTACTTGTCTATCTGGTATTGTTGTAGGCCAATGGTTAATGCAGGCATCAAGAACCACTCAATTCAAATCCAAGGCATTATTTGTAACAGGGTTATTGTTTATTATCTTTGCTGAATTATGGGGTGCTTTTTTTCCTATTAACAAAGCACTGTGGACATCTAGTTACGTATTACTTTCAAGCGGCTATGCCTGTGCTGTACTCGCGGCATTATTGTGGATTATCGATGTTCGTTCACATCGAATTTGGACAGCTCCGTTTATTGTTTTTGGTGCAAACAGCATCGCTTTTTTTATGTTTGCTGGAATAATCGCACGGATCTTGATCATCATACCAGTTGCTGAAACGACTCTAAAAAGTTGGCTTTATCACACAATATACCAACCCCTGCTTGGTGATTTTAATGGTTCACTTGCTTTTGCGATTAGTTTTTTAATTCTGTCTTATTTAGTGATGCTGAATCTTTACCAAAAGGGTATTTTTTGGAAAGTGTAAAAAAATTAAGATATATAAACAAAGTTGCTAAAAATAATATGTTGTTTAATGCTAAAGTCTGGGAATAATTTATTAGTAAATTAATAATAATTTAGTTTAAGGGCAGCATGTCTACATTTACAAAAATTAAAGCAATTCGAGGCTCTCTCTCACGTAGTGAAACGAAGTTAGCCGATTTCACGTTAAACTCTCCAAATGTGATCCGCGATCTATCTTCAAGCGAATTAGCCAGAGTCGCCAATATTAGTCAATCCAGTGTCGTTAAATTCACCCAAAAACTGGGTTATAAGGGTTATCCCGCTTTTAAGCTGGCCGTTATTGACGCGTTAAATGATAAAGGTGGAGAGCCATGTTTACACGGAAAAATCACCTTAAGCGATAGTCTAGGACAAATTGCTGAAAAGCTACTCATCAGTAAAATGGCAGTACTCACAGAGACTAAAAACTTAAATGAAGTAGAAGCCTTTGAAAATGCCGTTAAATTGCTTAAATCGGCTAGACGAATTCTAATTTCTGGTTTAGGAGGTTCGGCATTGGTTGGCAAAGACTTTTCTTATAAGCTTCAAAAATTAGGTATGTCAGCTATTGCAGAACCCGACGGCCATGCTCAATTAGCTTACGTTGCAACCTTTGGTAAAGATGATCTTGTGTTTGCTATCAGTGAGTCAGGGAAGACACGAGAAGTCGCTCAAGTTGTCATTCAAGCGAAGAAGAGTGGAAGCAAGATCATTAGTGTTACTAAATATGGTGACACACCTGTATCTGAGCAAGCTGACGTGAAATTATATTCTGTAGCCGAAGACGAATCCCACCGCTTATCATCTATTTTGGCACGCACTGCACAAGAGTTTATCATTGATATCTTGTTTATTTCGATCACCCAATCCTCTAGCCATGGTCGTAAGCTGCTTGAAAAAACCAATGCTGTTGTGGCTGAATTCAGACGGACGACTTAATAGTCTGGATACAATAGATAAGGTTTACGTTGCTGTTTAAAGGCTTGCAAATTGGTTTGCCATGCGACCTTTATCTGCTCAGCACTTTGCCCTTGCTCGATAGCTAAACGCAAACTATCGGTGCCAGCTAATTTATCCATAAAATTGGCCCGCTCAAAAAAGTCATAACCCGCGTTTTTGAATTGCCGATAAGTCTGAATAAACAAGTTTAAGTTCAGGCCCTCAATGTTACTTTGACGTAAGTCCGTACCAAACAATAGTTGATTTTCAAGTTTGGGGTGCATGGCGCTGCCAGGCTTTGAAACGGGCGTGAATGCAAAATCACCTAATGAAATCATGTCATGACCCACTACCTGAAAAGGAAAATCGGTTCCGCGTCCAATACTGACAGGCGTGGCTTCAAAAAAGCACAATGATGGATATAACTGAATAGCTTGGCTATTGGGTAAATTAGGGCTGGGCGCCACAGGCAATGGGTAGGGTAATTCGCGACCGTAATGGTTATTGGCAATGGTGATGAGATCTAAGGATGCCGCCTTATTTATCCACGCTTCCCCTTTAATCATTAAGGCTAATTCGGCTATGGTCATACCATGGAGTACGGGGATGGGGTGCATGCCAACAAACGAGCGAAAATCGGGTTCTAATATTGGCCCATCAACAAATTTGCCATTGGGGTTTGGGCGGTCGAAGACGATAAACTGCGTGTTGGACTCTGCTGCGGCTTCCATCATGTAATGCATGGAACTGATGTAGGTATAGAACCTGACGCCCACATCTTGAATGTCGAAAATAACAACATCCACTTCATCCATTATGGGTTTTGCTGGTTTTTTGTTTTTACCATAAATTGACGTAATGGCAATGCCTGTAACAGTGTCGATAGTATTTTGCACGTATGCACCGGCATCATGGTCGCCTCTAAAACCATGTTCTGGTGCAAAAATGCGTACTACATTTACCTGTTGTAACAGCAAATAGTCGAGCAAGTGTTGATTGTTGACCCGCGATGATTGATTAACCACCAGAGCGACTTTTTTATTCTGTAATAAGGGTAAAAACAAATCACCACGCTGTGCACCTACTTGAATGGCTTGGGGTGGTCGCAGGCTAGAGCAGGCTGTCATCGCTATAATAAATGTGAGCAAAACTACTTTAATTGAAAATGGCATATTCATTTGTTATTGAGCTTTGCTCTTAACCGCTTTGCGCAAAAAGCCGTGATGTTGTTGCAATAGATCGGTCGCTTGTACTGCACTGGTATCCGTTAATACCATTAAAATAGCTAATTTTGCTTCATTGCCAGCCTCCTTTAAGGCTTGTGTAGCGGTTTCCTCATCACAATCGGTGGCTTGCATGACAATTAATAAGGCTCTGGCATACAGCTTGGCATTACTGGCACTGACGTCAACCATTAGGTTTTGATAAGTCTTGCCAATTCTAATCATGCTGGCGGTACTTAACATATTTAAGATCAGTTTTTGCGAGGTTCCCGATTTCATGCGGGTTGAGCCGGTGAGGATCTCAGGTCCCACAGCGGCACAAATTTCAATATCTGCTTCTTTAGCAATCGCAGAGTTAGGGTTGCAACTGACTGACACAGCCTTGGCTCCTACTTCATTGGCGTATTTCAAAGCAGAAATGACATAAGGCGTACGTCCACTAGCCGCAATCCCCACGATAACATCCTTGGCATTTAAATTTATCGCGGTTAAATCAATAATTGCCGCCTCTTGATTGTCTTCAGCACCCTCTACCGCGCGCTTTATGGCTTCTTCTCCTCCAGCAATGATACCGACCACCATGTTTTCAGTGACACTAAAGGTGGGCATACATTCAACTGCATCAAGAATACCTAAACGGCCACTGGTACCGGCACCAATGTAGATTAATCTGCCTTGATTTTGAAAGGCTTCAACTATACAGTCGACTGCCTTGGCGATATTGGGTAAAGCGGGTTTTATGGCGAGCGCGACCTTCTGATCTTCCTCATTAATTTTTTGCAGTATTGCTTCAGTTGACAATAAATCAATATCTAAAGTGCTGCTATTACGCGACTCTGACAAGATAGAATTGAGCTCGTTTAATAGATGGTTTTGAATCATGTTATATTCACATTTCTTTTTAATTAATATACGTAAGCATTATTGGTGTTTTATATACCAATTTGCGTTAGTTATCTTGTACTATTTCTGCTTGACTGGTTTGGCTTGTCCCACTACTACAAATCAAAAAGGCGACTGCACTGCCAATACATAACTGCCAAGTGAAACCGAGATCAAACAGCCATGTCTTGGGTAAAATGAGTGCCATTACATAAGGTTGAAAAAATAACGTGAGCATAAACCCACCCGCTAATGCAGCTAATACTGTTTTTTGATTGCCCCGTTGGGTGAATAGCACCGTAAAATAGACCCCCAATAAACCGCTATAAGAAAATACCATCACACTAAGAGCAAATTGCAACAGTGGCATATCCGAATGTTGTTGCCAGAAATAACACAAACAAGCCATGGCACTTAGCGCAAGCGCAACCACACACATGCCCATTCTACCGGCTTTTACAAAATGAAGTTCACTCACCATATGTTTACGACGCAGTAACCAAGGTCGATATAAATCTTGCACCATAACCGACGACATCGAATTTAACCCTGAGTTTAAGGTCGATAATGCCGCAGCGATAATGCCCACAGTCACAAGGGCTTTTACGCCCGCAGGTATTTCATTTAGGACATAATACATAAAGATGGTGACTGACTCGCCTTTAAAATTTGGCACCACTGCATTGGCTAAACCGTTGTTCATGATGTCTGGGCGATCATAAAATATAAACAATAATAAGCCGATGGAGATAAATATCAGCATCACCGGAATGACCATGATGACTGAGTACAACATGGCCTTGCTACCCTCACGCGCGTTTTTGCAAGTCAGTACCCGTTGCGTCATATCTTGATCTAAACCAAAAGCAGCAATATTGAGCAGCACAAAACCGGTAATTACAGACCAGAAATTAAATACGCCCTTAGAGCTAAAATCGAGATCAAAATGAAAAAACGTGAGTTTAGACTCTGCCCCTGAGCCGGGTTCGGATAAGGCTTGCAAAATAGTGCTGAAATCAGCGGGTATAGCCGCATAAAGAAAATATACCACGGCCATAGCGGCGCCCACGTAGATTGCACATTGTAATACATCGCTATAAATGACAGAACGAATACCGCCATAAACCGTATATAACAATCCACAACTTGAAATAATTAATACCGCGATAACAACATTCATGGCGGCGATATCGCCAAATAGAATCATCGAAATGGCAATAGCTGCCATATATAAACGCGCGCCACTGGCAAACACTCGGCCAAATAAATACATTAATCCGGAATACTGTTTGGCTTTCGTGCCAAAGCGTTTTTCCAATAATTCGTAGACGGTGTAGACATTGAGTTGGTAAAAACGTGGAATAAGAAAATAAGATACAAATAGTGCTGCGATAAAGGCACCTATATTTGAACTGAGATAGGAAAAATCGCCACGATAACCTTGATCAGGGCCACCTAAAAAGGTGGCGGCAGATTGAGATGTTGCCAGTACTGAAATGGCGACAACCCAAACTGGCATTGAATTTCCACCCAGAAAGTAATCTTGGCTGTTAGCCGATTTGCGACTAAAAAACCAACCAGAACCTAATAACACTAAGCCATAGATGGCAAATACCAGCCAATCTAAGCCCGTGTATTGTTCTAACATAGGGTTCTCGTTTATTTCTTATTTCGAATAAATTAAGAATATATTATTCGTTAATTATTGTATACAAAGAAATAAAAATTTATTATTAAGCGGACTGCGGCTTAGCTTATCATCACGTAGCTGGCTATTATGTAAGCAATGATACTCAAGCCCCCGCCAAACAAAGCATAAGGCATTTGTGTTTTAACGTGAGTGAGCAGATCGCATCCTGCTGCTATCGAAGAAATAGCGGTAGTATCAGAAATTGGGGAACAATGATCACCAAATACACCCCCTCCAAGTATCGCAGCGATAACCAAGGAAGGCGGTAAACCTAAAGTTTGTATTAACGGCACACCGATAGGAACCAAAATAGCGAACGTTCCCCAAGACGTACCTGTGGAAAACGACATAATACCCCCCGCAATAAATAATATTGGGACAACCAAAATTAAAGGTAAATAGTCACCAACCAGCCCTGCGATAAACACACCGGTACCTAAGCTTTTTAAGCTGGCACCTAAAGTCAGTGATAATAATACAATAGTGACAACGGGCAATAATTCACCAATGCCTTTAAAGCCTAACTGTACGACTTCGTGATGGGTGAAGCGTTTGTGCCAAACCAATAATAAATAGGCGACAACACAGGCTAGGAAAGTTGAGTAAAGCACGGATTTGGTGCCACTGCCTTGAATCAAGTTACCCTGCCCAGTCCACAACATAAAGGCTATCATACCGAAGATCATGACAGCCAAAGGCAGCAACATAAAACGCGCTTTTGTCGGCGCAGCGCTTTCCAGTTCGTGGCTTGATGTTTTACATTCTTTCTCTGCTTCTCGCATCGGCCCATGTACTTTGTCTTTAGCAATGGTATAGGCAACCACTAATAAAGTAATGATGGCGTAAAAATTCAGAGGAAGTGTGCCCCATAATATACTGACCGGCGTTTCAGCTAATTCATAATTGCTGAGCAAACCTAAGACTAAGGCTCCCCAGCCATTGAGCAGTATTAAAATACACACAGGCGCACTGGTACTGTCGATAATATAAGCCAAGCGTGCACGACTCATTTTGTATTTATCAAATAGACCACGGGCCAAAATACCCGCAGTCAACACACTTAAATTTGATTCAATAAACACCGCAACGCCAGTAAACATGGTGAGTGCACCCACCTGTCTTTTACTTTTTCCTATGCCTCGGCTAACCAATAAGTTAACCGTTGCTGCCACGCCGCCTGAGTCTCTGATAAAAGCCAATAAAGCACCGACCAATAAGCTAAAAAGTAAGATCCGTGCATTACCGGGACTACTGACTACACTGACAATTTGTTCTATGGTATTGATTGGTGTAAGCCACAATGATGTGTCTGGTGTCGTAAATAGGCTGATAAATTCGGCGCTCAAAATAGCCAAAAATAACGCGAGGATGACCTCTTTTTTCCAAAAAACCACCACAATAGCGACTATGGGGGGGATGATTGAATAGATATCCATTTTTATTCCTGTTTTAGTGCAGTTTAATGCTTGTTATTATTAGTCATGTATTTGAGCCTTGCATGTATGCTAATGCGGGTGAAAATCATTCCTACAATAATGCCAACACTTTCCGCCAGCAAAAATGAAATAAATTATTCCACCAGCAAAACATACTAGTAATTTTCAAGTATCATGTCGATAACTTTGTGCCAATTGACTTAGGCTTGCTCACTTCATCAAGCAAATACAAAATTGACTGGTAGGGGATTTCGCTGTAACGGGTTAACCCTATTTCACAACTTCTATTATTGCTATACCCAACACTGCAATCATCTGGGCGTTGCTTTTTTAAATGTCTTAATGCGTGTTGGTTTAATTCAGGTTGATAAAAGCCTTTATCGCCGGCAAAACCACAACACGAAATGTCTGCGGGGATCTCCACCTGCTGAGCACAATGATGAGCAATATTGACCAATTGATGCTCGATATTACCGCGCTTACTGCTACAAGTAACATGCAACATAACATGGTCTTTTTTTGAATTAATTTCCAAATGAGACAAAATAAATTCACTGACAAATTCCGCAGATTCGTAAATGGTTAAGCCATGATCACCTTGCTTTAATGGCAGAGCGCATGAACTTGCATCTGTGATAATGGGGTATTTTCCATTTTCGCTGTAGTGTAAGAAAGCATCATGTGTTTGGCTTAATTTCTCAGTGGCATTTTTTTCATCTCCTTTACTAGAAAATGCCATACCACAACATAATGATGCACTTTGAGATGGAATGAGAACGTCAAAGCCTGCCTTGTTTAAGACCGAAACTACCACTTGTGGCAAGGACTTAGCGTTACGTCCAGTAGTCGGAGCAAATACTCTGCCAGCGCAGGCAGGAAAATAGATGACTCTGTTATCTTTGGTATTATGTATCCCCTTTGGATGAGGAGATGGATAAAACCCTGTTTTGAGTTCTCCCTCGCCTTTGGGCCAACTAGAAAAATAAAGCGGAACATAACCAGCGGTTAACTTATTCAAGACTTGAAAGCCTTTAGTTATAGACGACACGCCAACAAGTGATTTTCCTTTACTGACAGCATTCAAACCCAAACTGGTTATTTTTGTCACTGTGGATAAATGTTTTGCACTCACATTAGCCAGTTGTTTTTTAATCGTTGAACGCTGGTGATTTTCTTTACGTAACGCCTTAATGAAATCCCCCGTATTAATTCCGACAGGGCATTGCATTTCACACAGACCCGTTGCAGCGCAACTATCAATGCCTAAAAACTGATAGTCATGTTGCAGCTGTTGATACTGGTCTTTTAGCTCAGTCAAGGCGTCTTTTTCTTCGGTACTCGCCTCAGTCTCACTTATTGTATGTTTTAAATGTTCCATTCGCCGACGCACACTAATTCTTTGACGAGGAGTGTAGGTAAACCCTTGAGATGGACACACTGATTCACAAAAACCACACTCGATGCATGTATCTATAATGTCATGCGTGGCCGGCATGACTTTAAGATCCCTAATATGCGCTTTATTATCATCATTAATGATCACGCCAGGGTTAAGAATATTATTAGGATCAAATACTAATTTGAGCGCCTTCATTATTTGATATGCATCTGCCCCCCATTCGAGTTCGACAAACGGCGCCATATTTCGACCCGTGCCATGTTCTGCTTTAAGTGAGCCACTTAATTGCACAGCAACAAGGTTAGCAACTGCCACCATAAATGCATCATATTTCTTGATTTTTTCATCAGTATCAAATGCTTGTGTAAAAACAAAATGTAAATTACCTGCTAAAGCATGACCAAAAATAATCGTTTCTCGATAGCCAAATTGTTGAAATAATTTATGTAATTCAGCAATGCCTGTGGCAAGCGAAGCGAGTGGGAATGCAACATCTTCAATTATCACCGTTGTGCCTGGCTCTCGCATTGCCCCTACAGCAGGAAAGGTGCCTTTACGAATATTCCACAATGCTTGATTACGCAGCGAGTCGGTATCAAAAGCAATTTGCGCTAACAATGCTTGGTCAAACGTTTCAATTTTCTGGGTAACACGTTGAACTTTATCAGTTAATAACGATGAACTTGGCGCTTGAATTTCTATTAATAGAGCCACAGAATCAACGGGTAATTCATCTATACCTTTGGGCATAATGTCATGTTCTGCCACTGACATGAGTGCACGTTTATCTAGTAACTCTACGGCATTCACATCAAGATCAACTAATTGTTCAACTAGCTGACAAGCAAGCTTAGTGCTGTCAAAAATAAAAAAACCGGTACTTTTAAATGGATTATCTTCGACTGTATGAAAGGTAATATCAGCGATAAACCCTAACGTCCCCTCAGACCCAATCATCAGATGTTTGATCATGTCTATTGGATCAGTAAAGTCGATTAACGCATTAATGCCATACCCTGTGGTATTTTTTAATCGATACTTTTGGATAACTTTTTGTTTAAGCTCATTATTGTTGTTGAGGCTTGCTGACAGCGCTAATAACCGTTCAATTAAGGTTTGATGACTCGATAAAAAAGATCCACAACTTTGCTCACAGGCGGTATTTAATTCAGTACCATCGGCAAAGATAATCGTCATATCTGATACTGTGTGATAACTATTTTGTTGTACACCACAACACATACCTGATGAGTTGTTGGCAGCAATGCCACCGATTTTACAGCTGTTTATAGAAGCGGGATCAGGACCAATTTTACGTCCGTAAGGCTTCAGTAACTGATTAGCTTTTGCACCGATAATCCCTGATTGTAAGGTGATTTTAAGACCTTGCTCATGTATATGGAAGTCGACCCAATCTTCTGACAACATGATAAGAACGGAATCAGTGACTGCCTGACCAGACAAGCTCGTACCTGCAGCGCGAAAGGTAATGGCTACCTGGTGTGTATTGGCAAGCTTAACAATTTGAATTAATTGACTGCTATTCTTAACAATCAACACCAGTTGCGGTGTTAGCTGATAAAAGCTCGCGTCTGTTCCGTAGGCATAGCGTTTACTATATTCAGTAATGACACCTTCCGGCTTTAAAAATTGAGCTACTGCTTTTGTAAATACTGAGATCTGAGTCGACATCATCATGTTTGATTATTAACGCTTTATAAACTAAGGGTACACATTATTGGTATAACAAGTAAGATTAACCTTGTGTCATAACAAGTAAGTAGTCAATTCGACGTTATTAGCCGTGGTAAAAAGCAATAAATGGTATACACACCATTGAATTATAAGATTGCCGATGGCAACATGCATATCCTGACTATGGGTAGTTGTCCATATCAGCATTGGCAGCGTGAAAAACGCTTCAACCTTCCCAAATAGTTGCCCTAGAGTTTACACATGGAAAAATTGTTAATCAAAGCGAGTCAGCCCCTAGCTGGCTCTGTAAATATTTCAGGGGCTAAAAATGCTGCCCTTCCCATACTCATGACCAGCCTACTAGCTGACAGTCCCTGCTATTTTGAAAATGTCCCTGAACTAAGAGATATCAACACCACTTTAGCCTTACTTAAAGAACTGGGTGCCACCGCCTCCCGAGACGAAGATCATCTGCTCAAAATCGATGCCAGTAAGGTAAGCAGCACCACCGCATCCTATGAATTAGTAAAAACTATGCGCGCTTCTATCTTGGTGCTGGGGCCATTGCTGGCCAAATACGGAGAGGCCAATGTATCCCTTCCAGGCGGTTGCGCCATTGGTGCCAGACCGGTCAATATTCACCTCTGTGGACTGGAGCAAATGGGTGCCAAAATTGAAGTCCGCAATGGTTATATACATGCCAAGGTAGAAGGTCGCCTAAAGGGTGCCGCGATCTTGATGGACATTGTCAGTGTTGGTGCCACCGAGAACCTGATGATGGCAGCGGCCTTGGCAGAAGGTGAAACTATCTTAGGAAATGCGGCGCGAGAGCCTGAGATCGTGGATTTAGCTAATTGTCTAAATTGCATGGGGGCTAAAATCAGCGATGCAGGTACAAACAAGATCCGTATTCAGGGCGTAAAGAATCTCAAGGGTAGTCATTATCGTGTTCTGCCCGATCGTATAGAAACAGGCACATTCTTGGTTGCTGCTGCCATGACGCGCGGCAAGATCCGCTGTGAACAAGCGGCACCCGAGACTCTGGATGCTGTGCTGGACAAGTTAACTAAGGCAGGGGCTAAAATCACTACCGGTAAGGACTGGATAGAGTTGGACATGCAAGGTTGTAGACCCAAAAGTGTTAACATTATAACTGCACCCCATCCGGGCTTCCCTACCGATATGCAGGCACAATTTGTCGCCCTCAATTGTGTGGCAGAAGGCACGGGGGTAGTCACAGAAAATATCTTCGAAAACCGTTTTATGCACGTACCAGAATTACAACGTATGGGCGCC
>QIJM01000492.1 GCA_003232445.1 Paraglaciecola arctica | reverse complement strand
GCAGTTGTATTGGGTTCTGGTTTCCGCGCGCATCCATTAAATACAACAATTAATGACCATTTCTACATGATTAAGGATGACGGCGTATTTACCCTTGATGAAGATGGAAATTTTGCTTTACCCAGCACACCCTTAGATTTAAGCAGTTTATATGATGCCACTGAACATTTACTGACATCTTCAGATTCTGCAGCTCAAGAATTGGCAGTTGAGCAATTTGCAGAGTCACAGGGGTGGTATATTAGGCTTAAAACGGGAGGGGAAAAGGTGCTTGCCTCGCCACTAATTTTGGACTACCAAATAATATTTACCACTTACTTGCCTGCAACTGCTAGCGATAGTGTATGTGCACCACCAACAGGCAACAGTCGCGCGTATCTGGTTGAACTGATCAATGGCAACTCGGTGACAGATCTGAATAATGATGGCATACAGTTACATGAAGATCGTTACGCACAATTAAAACAAACTGGTATAGCCCCAGATACCAAAATTTTGATTGAAGATATTATTAAACCTATTATCTGTTTGGGTACCGAATGTGCCTCTACTGTGATTGAGGTAGATGCAGATGGTAACCGAGTTGCTTGTGGTTCCGCATTTGAGTGTTTAGCCGAAAACATTCACAACTATTTTGAGCGAGTACAAAAAAGCAGTTGGAAAACAGAGACAGAGAGACCATGAAAATAGCTTTAAATCTAGTGAGTAAAACGCAAAAAGGGTTTTCATTAATTGAATTGATGATAACGGTGGCTATTATTGGCATTATTGCCAGTATCGCTTACCCCAGTTATCAAGGGTTTATTGTTAGTACCAACCGAGGTGCTGCCCAAGCTGATTTAATGAGCCTAGCAGCGGCTATGGAGCGACACAAAGCCGCGAGTTTTAGTTACAAAGCGGCGGCAGATTCGGCGGCAGATACCGGGAAACCTGCTATTTTTCATCAGCATTCGCCATCTGCCGAACTTTATGCTAACCGCAAATATGATTTGTTTATCAGTGAGGCCAGTGGCAGTGCTTATCTTCTTGAGGCTACACCGGTAACCGGTACTCCCCAAGCGGGTGATGGAAACGTGGCCTTTTATAGTGATGGACGACGGGCATGGGATGCCAACAATAATGGCACTTTCAGCACAACTGAATATTGTTGGAGGTGTTAGGGTGTTTTTTACGGATGAATTTGTTTTACTCTGCCCACTTCACCACTGTCTAATCTAACTTTAATTCCATGGGGGTGATTGGGCGAGTTGGTGAGAATTTTTTCAATCACTCCCTCGGTTAAATTACCCGTTCTTTGATCTTGCTTCAGTACGATAGAAACTTGCGCACCAATTTTAATGTTGGCTCGTTTTGTGCCTTCCATTGTTATTTCCTAGTCTTCAGTCTTATCTTTAAATTCACATAAATCTTCGATTAAACATGAGCCACAGCGTGGTTTACGGGCGATACACGTATACCTGCCATGTAATATCAACCAATGATGCACATCTACCTTAAATTCAGTTGATACCACCTTTAATAACTTTTGTTCGACCAAATCGACATTTTTACCCATGGCTAATTTGGTTCTGTTTGAAACCCTGAAAATATGCGTGTCTACGGCTATGGTAGGCCAACCAAAGGCAGTATTTAATACCACGTTAGCCGTTTTTCGCCCCACGCCTGGCAAGGCTTCTAATGCAGCTCTATTTTCCGGTACGACTGAGGCATGTTGATTGATTAATATGCCACAGGTTTTAATCACGTTTTCAGCTTTGGCATTAAACAAACCAATGGTCTTGATATAGTGTTTTAATCCATCCACACCTAGGGCATAAATAGCTTCTGGCGTATTCGCTACAGGATAAAGTTTATCTGTGGCTTTGTTGACTCCCACATCTGTAGATTGTGCAGACAAAATCACCGAAATTAACAGCTCAAAAGGACTGGCGTAATTAAGCTCTGTGGTGGGGTGGGGGTTAGCATCGCGCAAGCGAGTCAACATTTCTAGACGTTTTTGTTTATTCATTTGATATCAACTTATACTCTAAAAAAGCTCGTAGCTTTCAGCTGTCAGTCGTGACACGCGCTCGCTGCACCACTTTTTCTTCAGACTTTGCGGCAAACAAACGCTCCATATGGCTATCTAATATATTTTTTAGCGCTATTAACAGACCCATACATAAAAAAGCGCCTGGAGGTAAAATTGCCAATAGAAATGGGCTGTCGGTTTCAAATACAGTGATTTTTAAGCTAGTTGCCCAATCGCCTAACAATAAATTGGCGCCGTCAAACAAGGTGCCATAACCCAATAATTCGCGCATCGCGCCTAATAATACTAATACAACGGTAAAACCTAGCCCCATCATCAAACCATCAAAAGCTGATTTGCCAACCGTGTTTTTAGACGCATAAGCTTCAGCCCGTCCGATAATGGCGCAATTGGTGACTATTAATGGAATAAAAATACCTAAGGCTTGATACAGGGTAAAAGTGTAAGCATTCATCAATAGCTGCACTATGGTCACAAAAGCGGCGATGATCATCACAAAAATAGGGATGCGAATTTCGTTTGGCACCCAGTGACGTATTATCGACACTGTGGTATTCGAACCAATCAATACTAGGGTGGTGGCAAGGCCTAAACCTAATCCGTTGGTGATAGTGGCGGTTACCGCAAGTAAAGGGCACAAACCTAATAGTTGCACCAATGCAGGGTTGTTTTTCCACAGCCCTTGCCAGCTTAACTCTTTAAACTCATTCATCAGTTTCGCTCGCGTTTTCAGCAACAGTGTTTTCAGCAATAGTATTCACAGGATTATTTGTAGCACAGGCATTAGCCGCGTTAAAAATAGTGGCTTGATTCGTTAAGTAATATTCGACACTTAACTTAACCGCGTTGACCACTGCTCTAGGGGTAATTGTGGCACCGGTAAATTGGTCAAACTGGCCGCCGTCTTTTTTGACTGCCCAATTTTGGGCGATTGCAGTACTATAAATTTGATTGTCAAAGTCCAATACCCAATTGCTAATACGTAAATCAATTTTGTCGCCTAAGCCGGGTGTTTCCTTGTGTTCGAGTACTCTCACACCCGTTACCATGGCCGAATCTGCTTGGGAACGGGTTATGCCCACCACTAATTGGATTTTTCCGCTGTAACCGTCTGGGGCAGTCGTTTCAATGGCGGCCGCAACTGCTTGCCCTTGTTTAGTGGCACGATAGATATGCTGTGGTTCATTAGAGCCTAACAATTCAGCAGATGTGACCAACGCGCAGTCTAACTGGATGGCATTGTCATAACTGCTTTCATCAATGACTGCATTGAGTATGGATAACAATTTTTGTTGTTGCTGCAATGCAATTTGATCTTTGGTGCCAAAATAGGTGAGTGCAACCAACCCCGTTGTAACTATGGCAAACACCGCCAATATCAAGCCATTTTTAGTCATAGTATGTTGCATACTTTTTGTCATGACTGAGCCTTGTTTGTTGGTTTTTGCTTGTTTGAGCTATGACCATAAGTGCGTGGGCGCGTATAATAATCAATTAAAGGCACAGCCATATTCATGATCAACACGGCAAAAGCCACGGCGTCAGGATAGCCTCCCCAAGCCCTTATCAGATAAATCCACACACCAATAGCCGCGCCAAAAATTATTCTACCTTTATTAGTAGTCGAAGCGGATACAGGGTCGGTGGCAATAAAAAAGGCACCGATAATGATGCTTCCGTTGAATAGATGGAATAAGCTTGATGGGTATAAATCATTGTCTACCAGTGACATTATCAATGCGCAGATGAACAGCCCAGCAATCACACTAACGGGTATATGCCAATTAATGACTTTTTGTTTAAGTAAATATAGGCCGCCAAGCAGATAACCTAAGCTTATCCAACTTGATGCCACCCCTAACCCAGAAACCACATTATCAAAAATGGGGTATTCAATCGTTTCTGAATAGGTAAGTGCTTGAGCAAGGCCGGTTTTGACTGTGTCTAGCGGTGTGGCCATCGTCACGCCATCTATGCCTGTTTTGAGCTGCGCAAGGCTAAAACCTTCAACACTGAAACCAGTAAAAACAGCGTGCAGCGCATCCATAAAGTTATGACTATATTGGGCAAGACTTACAGGTGGTAGCCATTGGGTCATTTGCATAGGAAAAGAAACCAACAGCATGACATAAGCCGCCATCGCCGGATTAAACACATTAAACCCTAGGCCACCATACAATTGTTTAACTATGCCAATGGCGAAAAATGTACCAATCACAATCACCCACCAAGGGGCAAAAGGTGGGATGCTTACTGCCAATAACATCGCGGTTAATACCGCACTATAATCTTTTAATGCTCGCTCGAAATCGCGTTTACGTAGCTCTAAAATTGTCGCTTCGGTCACAACCGCGGTAATGACTGCAAGTACAATCTGAATGATAGTGCCCCAGCCAAAGAACCACGTTTGCATTAAGATGCCCGGCACCATGGCTAGTATAACTAAGCGCATCACCTGACCGGTATCACGGTGAATATGTTGATGTGGGGAACTGGCTAATCTAAATTTCATGAGAGTTTATCTTCTTTGCTAATCGCCTCTTTTTCAGCTGCTTTTTTTGCCTTGGCTTTAGCCACGGCCGCAGCAATTCTGTGTTTTTTCATGTCCATTTGTTGTTCTTCTGTTTTGACCAGTTCAACTGGACTGTTAGTTTCGGTGTTATTTATTTTAACTGCTGGCACTTGATTTGGCGTGTCTTGATTGCTGGCGATTTTTTGTGCTTCACGTTTAGCCTTTGCTTTGGCTACCGCGGCGGCTATTTTAGCTTGTTTACTGTTAGTTCTAGCGGGCGCTTGATGGCGCGGGGCTTTAGCCGCTGGGGTGATGCTATCAGTGACTTCAGCCGCCGCTTTTTTGGCTTTTGCTCTGGTGATTGCCGCTTGAACTCGTTGATTTGAACTTGCCACTTTTGTGGATACTTCAGTTTTCGCTGCCTGCGCTGATTTATTCGCAGGGGCTACTTCAGTGGGCTCTATCTGCTTATCATCCACTGTGCTGAAAGCTTGTTTTTTGGCTTTTGCTCTAGCTAAGGCTGCGGCAATCTTGTCTTTTGAGTTGTTGCCATTATTTGCCATGGCTTGTTTTCTCGACTCTGCCGCTAATCGATGTTTTTCATCTCTGGCCTGTTGTTCAGCAATTAACCTGACTTCGCGTTTCTCAAAGCGATCTCGTGCTTTATCTGATTTTTGTTTTTCTTCTTGTTCTACTCTGATTTCAGATTTTGCTATGCGGTAATAATGAACTAAAGGTATTTCACTGGGGCAAACGTAGGCACAAGCACCACATTCAATACAATCAAATAAATTGTAATCTTGGGCTTTATTTAATTCTTTGGCTTTTGCATGCCAAAATAATTGTTGCGGCAACAAGCTGGCCGGACAAACATCTGCGCATGCACTACAGCGAATACAAGCTTGTTCATCGTTACCTGCCATTTCATTGTCAGTCGGTGCCAAAATACAGTTTGTGGTTTTCACCACTGGCACCCACTCGCTTGTCACGCTAAAGCCCATCATAGGGCCACCCATAATGATGTTAGGTTGACTCTGAACCGCTTGCTTATAATCACAGTGAGCCAGCAGGTTGGCAACGGGGCTACCAATCAGCGCCCACACATTGCCGGGTTTTTCTACTGCTTCACCGGTGACAGTTACCACACGTTCGATGAGTGGTTTACCTGAAAAAACCGCATCTGCTATGGCAAAACAGGTGCCCACATTATGCATGATCACGCCTACATCGACAGGCAACCCTTGAGCGGGTACTTCCCTGTTAGTTAGCACTTGGATTAGTTGTTTCTCGCCGCCAGCAGGATACTTAGTTGGCACACTACACACACGGTAATTAGGGTTTTCTCGACACGCCACTTGCATCGACTCAATGGCTTCAGGCTTATTGTTCTCTATACCAATCAATACGTGTTTGGGCTTGAGTAGATGGCACAATACATCTATACCTTGGCGGATTTGCCAAGCATGTTCGCGCATCAAGCGGTCATCGGAAGTAATGTAAGGTTCACATTCAATGCCGTTGATGATTAAAAAGTCGACGTCTTTTTTAGGTGACGACTTAATATGAGTCGGAAAACCAGCGCCGCCCATACCACTGATACCGGCATCACAAATGGCGGCTAGTACTTGCATTTTTGCTTGGTTTTGATAATCAACCAAGGGACTAAGCTGAATCCATTTGTCTTGCTGGTCGCTGGTCATCTGCACAGTCAACTCTGGTAAACCAGATGGATGAGCTGATACGTGTTTATCAATCGCTACTATTTCGCCAGACGTGGGAGCGTGAATTGGCACTGCAAATGGGTTCATGCTTTTGGTTAATGCTTGCCCTTTGAGCACCTTTTGACCGACCTCAACAATAAGGTGACCCTCAACACCTATATGTTGTTTAACTGTCACGTAAAGTCGCTCAGGGATGGGTAATTTGCCTATTGGGGTTTGATTTGACAGTGTTTTACGTTCAGCAGGAAACACACCACCGGGGAAGTCCCACAATTCGTGGTTGTTTAGTTTATCAATAATGTCGGCGAAGCTATTTTGCATAATTCCCGTTTAGCCTACCTGCTTAATAGGAATGGCATCGATATCCCAGCGCCAGGATGAGGTACTATTTGCCACAGGCAACATATCGATGCAATCAACAGGGCAGGGGTCTACACATAGATCACAGCCTGTGCACTCGTCTGCAATGACGGTATGCATTTGTTTGGCAGCGCCTAATATGGCATCAACAGGACAGGCCTGAATGCATTTTGTACAACCTATACATTCGTCTTCACGAATGTAGGCAACCTTTTTGATATCTTCTTCGCCATGTGCTGCATCTAAAGACTTGGCTTCTACGCCCATGAGGTCGGCTAGTTTTTTTATGGTGGCATCACCACCTGGCGGGCATTTATTTATTTCGTCGCCATTAGCTATCGCTTGGGCGTAAGGTTTGCAGCCAGGATATCCACATTGCCCACATTGGGTTTGTGGGAGTATTTGATCAATTTGTTCTACCAAAGGATCGCTTTCAACTTTAAACTTTACCGCCGCGAAGCCCAGCATAATTCCAAAAATGAGCGCCAACAGACCTATGGCTAATAAGGCAGTTAAAATAGCAAAACTGAGTGACATTAAAACTTAACCAAGCCAGTGAAGCCCATGAAGGCTAAAGACATCAATCCTGCAGTGATCATACCTATAGAGGCTCCTTTAAAAGGTTTAGGTACGTCAGCTACGGCTAAACGTTCACGCATAGCGGAGAATAATATGAGTACTAAAGAAAACCCCACCGCTGCACCAAAACCATAAATGACCGATTCAACAAAATTATGTTGCTGATTAATATTCAACAATGCTACGCCTAATACAGCACAGTTGGTGGTGATGAGTGGCAAAAATATACCCAGTAGACGGTATAAGGTTGGACTGGTTTTGTGCACTACCATTTCAGTGAACTGCACTACTACGGCAATGACCAGAATAAAACTCAGCGTGCGCAAATACCCGATACCAAGTGGTAACAATATATAATGTTCAACCAGATAGCTGGAAAGAGAGGCCAACGTTAGTACAAAGGTAGTGGCCATAGACATGCCAATAGCTGTTTCTAACTTTCCAGATACCCCCATAAATGGGCATAAGCCTAGGAATTGAACCAACACGAAGTTGTTCACCAGCACAGTGCCAATTAATAGTAGTAAGAATTCGGTCATGTAAAGTGGATATTAGCCAGCAGTTATTGATACGTCGTTATTATCTTTATTTAAGAGACTATTAACAACTTGATATTCAAAAATTTATTGATAAAAGGTATTTATTATTGAAATAAAAGTCGATAACGAGGGGTAAGTAAGCGAAGAAATACTAAGTATTGAATTGGCTCCCCCTCCCCGACTCGAACAGGGGACCTGCGGATTAACAGTCCGTCGCTCTAACCAGCTGAGCTAAGGGGGAATTCAATGTCAGGTTAAATATTATTCATCGAAATATATTTAACGATAAGTATAAGTTGGCTCCCCCTCCCCGACTCGAACAGGGGACCTGCGGATTAACAGTCCGTCGCTCTAACCAGCTGAGCTAAGGGGGAACATTATACTGACGTTGAAAACATTATAATTACAAAGTGACAAACTAGGGCTGTTTTCAACGGTGGCGAATTTTAATGAGCATACCGCTCGCTGTCAACACTCAAAGTGAGGTTTTTAAGTATATTTTTATAAACTTTCACACAATCCATGCGTATTACCAAAATATAAAAATAAACTCGTTTTTATTGCTTTAAAAATGTGCAATTTTAGTTTGCCAACTTGATCTTAAATCAAAGATCATTTTTCCACTTCGTTATAGCTAATGGTTATTAATGATTTGTTAAGTACTGTATATAATGCCAGCTTTTAATCAAAGTGTAACCTTTGTTGGCGATGCAAAGGTTAGTGGTCACCAACTAAAATAAAACAACACAGTGGTCTCAATGTACGCCAATTAAAGGGCGAGGGCAGTTATCCACGAATCTTGTGGATAACCTTGTGGATTAAATTGTTAACAGTAAAAAAATACTCATCAATTCAATGTCAAGAGTTGAAGTGGAAAATATTAAATTAATTTAAAAAAATGATTAAAAACAATTAGATATGTTTTTGTGTGCTTTTGCTGAAAAAGAAAAATTTTATTCTAAATTGTGTGAAATTACGCTTGTGTGTTGTTTTTAAAGAGAAAAGCAAAAACATACCAAAACAGACAAATTATTTTTTCATTTTGAATTGATTGTTTTTAAAACAATTAAAATTATTTTACGCTGGACAGCCCGGATAAAATGTAAACCGTCAATAAATAGACGTTCAGTGTATTTAGAAAGATACCCTTGGTAGGGGGGTGTTTGTAACAATTTAGTAACATTAATGCCGGTAAATATAAGAGAAATGAAGAAAAAATCGCGTACTATACGTATCTGTATGACCCTACTAAAGACACCATCACAGTTGATCGAAATTTTAAGGTTAAAAGTCTGTGTCATGTGATTTTGAGCTAGTCGACTTACTTACCCATCAATATCTTCAATTAAGAGAACAATATTGACCTCAAACACTAAAACATCGTCTCCTGCAGATTTGCTAAACAATGATATTGCCATTACGCTGCGTAAAATGACCCTGCCGATGATTGTAGGCATGGTCGTACTCATGACGTTTGGGCTGGTAGATACCTTTTTTATTGGCATGTTAGGTACCCAAGAACTGGCTGCTATCAGTTTTACTTTTCCGGTGACTTTTACCGTCATTAGTCTAAATATTGGGTTGGGTATAGGTACCTCGGCCATTATTGCTAAGTTGCTTGGAGCAGGGCAACACGACCAAGCAAAGGAGACGGCAACAGGCGCGTTGATGTTAACTATGGTGCTAGCGATTGTTTTAGCTATTATCGGCGTAATGACTATGGAGCCTATCTTTCGCTTGATGGGCGCTGACGAAGAGCAATTAGTCTTTATTCAAGAATATATGTTGGTGTGGTATGCCGCTGGGGTGTTTCTGGCAATGCCTATGGTGGGTAATAGCGTGTTACGCGCTTCTGGCGATACCAAAACACCTAGCTACGTGATGGCCTTTGGTGGTCTTATCAATGTGGTGCTAGATCCCATACTTATATTTGGTTGGGGTCCAGTACCTGCCTTTGGAATACAAGGTGCGGCCATTGCTACGCTTATAGCTTGGGCAGTGGGGTTGTTTTATATATTGTATGTATTGTCCGTAAAGCGGAAATTGATCGAACCTAAGTTACTTAATTGGCAACAGTTAAAGCGCAGTACAGGTGGCATTTTAAAGATTGGATTGCCTGCTGCTGGAGCAAATATGTTAACCCCTATTTCTGCCGGTATAGTCACAGCCATTGTTGCAGGTTATGGGCCAGAAGCCGTTGCTGCTTGGGGGGTGGGTGGTCGATTAGAATCTATTGCCAGCATAGTGGTGCTGTCTTTATCCATGTCATTGCCGCCCTTTATTAGTCAAAATTTTGGGGCGAATAAGCTTGAGCGAGTAGGGCAGGCTTACAGTTTATGCATCAAGTTTGTGATTGTATGGCAACTGATTATTTTTGCTATATTAGCGCTCTTATCCGGTGTGATTGCTAATATATTTACCAATGAGCCAAAAGTCGCCTCGACCATAGTACTGTTTCTAGTAATTCTGCCATTAGGATACGGAATGCAGGGGGTGACTATTCTGACCAATTCATCGTTTAATGCCATGCATATGCCGATGTCAGCCCTATCATTAAACGTTATGCGACTATTTATATTTTTTGTGCCTTTTTCTTTTATAGGCAGTTATTGGTTTGATTTACCTGGGCTTTTTTGGGCGGCAGTACTCGCCAACCTTGCTGTTGGCTGTATTGCCTTTATTTGGTTTAAAATCATTCTCGCTTCTCGATTTGAACAAAGTGTATTGAGTAAATAAGGTTTATGAGCAGAGCATTTGAACTATCCTCCAGTTATTTGCCAGCTGGCGACCAACCTAAAGCGATTAAAGCCTTAGTAGAAGGCTTAGAAGACGGCCTTGCACGACAAATATTATTGGGTGTCACAGGTTCAGGTAAAACCTTTACCATGGCTAATGTAATTGAAAAAGTGCAGCGGCCGACGTTAATATTAGCGCACAATAAAACCTTGGCTGCACAGCTTTACGGTGAGATGAAAGAATTTTTTCCAAATAACGCGGTGGAATATTTTGTCTCCTATTACGATTATTACCAGCCCGAAGCTTATGTGCCTTCGAGTGATACCTTTATTGAGAAAGACGCATCGATAAACGCACATATCGAACAAATGCGTTTATCAGCCACCAAATCCCTAATGGAAAGGCGCGACGTTATTATCGTTTCTAGTGTGTCGGCCATCTATGGGTTGGGTGACCCTGAGTCTTACATGAAAATGCTGGTACATTTTCGTCAAGGCGACATCATGAATCAGCGGGATATTTTGCGCCGTCTGGTCGAAATTCAATATACCCGCAACGACATGGCTTTTGAACGGGGCACTTTTAGAGTGCGCGGTGATGTGATTGATGTATTCCCAGCTGACTCAGAGCGTCATGGTATCAGAGTGGAATTGTTCGACGAAGAAGTCGAGCGTATCAGTATATTCGACCCATTAACTGGCGCTGTGGAAAAAACCGTAACCCGTGCCACGGTTTTCCCCAAAACCCATTACGTTACTCCTAGGGAAAAAATCATCGATGCGATTGAACATATCAAAGTCGAACTCAAAGAAAGGCGCGAACAACTTAAATCCGTTAATAAACTAGTAGAAGAGCAGCGTGTATCCCAGCGCTGTCAATTTGATATGGAAATGATGCAAGAGTTAGGTTATTGCTCAGGCATCGAAAACTATTCTCGGTATTTATCAGGCCGAAACCCAGGCGATCCACCGCCTACTTTAATCGACTATTTCCCGGCTGACGGACTACTGTTTATCGATGAATCCCACGTCACAGTGTCACAAATTGGGGCGATGTATAAAGGTGATAGATCACGCAAAGAGACCCTAGTGGAATATGGATTCAGATTACCTTCAGCATTAGATAACAGACCTCTAAAATTTGAGGAGTTTGAACAAATCAGCCCCCAAACTATATACGTATCTGCAACACCCGGAAAATTTGAATTAGCTGCTGTACCCGACGATATAGTTGAACAACTAGTGCGGCCTACAGGTTTACTTGATCCAGAAATAGAAATACGACCTGTAGGCACCCAAGTAGATGATTTACTGTCTGAAATCCATAAGTGTGTGGCGGTAAATGAAAGAGTGCTAGTGACCACGTTAACCAAACGTATGTCCGAAGATTTAAGTGATTATCTTGATGAACACGGTGTAAAAGCCCGTTATTTGCATTCAGATATAGACACAGTAGAACGTATTGAAATTATCCGCGATTTGCGGATTGGTAAGTTTGATGTATTAGTTGGGATCAATCTGCTCAGAGAGGGGCTGGATATGCCAGAAGTGTCGTTGGTGGCTATCCTTGATGCAGATAAAGAAGGTTTTTTGCGTTCTGATAAGTCTCTCATTCAGACTATGGGGCGGGCCGCGCGGCATATCAACGGCCGCGCAATATTGTATGGCGATAGGATCACCGGCTCCATGCAGCGTGCTATTGAAGAAACTGACAGACGCCGAGATATACAACGAGCTTAAACATGGCATTACTCCCACGCAGATGAATAAACCCATCACCGATATCATGGACGTTGGAGATGGTAGTTCTGATGGTAAAGTTAAACTCAGGTTGGTGGCCGAATCGAGCAAAAAATATAGCGCTTTTAGCACGCCACAAATTTTGCAGAGAATTACTGAACTGGAAAAAGTCATGTTTAAAGCGGCAAAGGATTTGGAATTTGAAAAAGCGGCGAATTTCCGTGATGAAATAGAAGCCTATCGGGCGCAAATAATTAAAAACTCCTAATCATACCCAAAGTCATTGGAACTCTTTAATTTTTTTCTCTTATCTTTTCTATCGTTAACATCGCTGTTTTAGCCGTTCTGCTAAATTTCCATTGTAATCCGGCTGCGCCTTTCCTACTATGTACTTTAGTATCAATAATTATACCTATAAGTGGTGCTGTAATGTTAAATCGTCTTCAAGAATCTGATATCAAATTATTGCGTGTATTTTACGCTGTAGCCTCATGTAATGGCTTTACCGCTGCTGAGCCGGTACTTCGCATGCAACGACCTAATATTAGCGCTGCCATTAAAAAGCTCGAAGAACGCTTAGATTTAGTATTATGCCATCGTGGTCGTGGTGGTTTTCAAATGACCAAAGAGGGCGAAGTGGTTTTTCAGGAAACCAAACGTATTTTTAACTCATTCGATAACTTTGTGTTTAACCTAAAGAGTTTGCACGACGACTATTCAGGGCACATCACCCTAGTGATGATGGCGGGTTTACCACTTTCTTACCATTTATCGGTAAGTAAAGCCGTTAAAAGCACCATGAAAAAATTCAATGATATTCACGTGAATATTCAAACCCGCTTGTATAACGAAGTAGAGCATGTCGCTTTATCTGGCGAATGTCATTTGGTGTTATCGACTTACGATATGGTCAAACCTGAGTCCGTCACCTTTCACCCTGTAGAAGTGACGTGTAGAGGCCGATTATATTGCTCACCTTCTCATGCCCTAGCAAAATATCGTGACGGTCTACCAGGCAACGTTAAAATTGGAGACTATCCAGCAATCGGTATTTCCGGTTTGTCTTCAGCCAATTACATTTCTGATGATACACGTATGGCTATCCAAACCTTTTCTGACTCTTACGATGCTTGTTTGTCTGCGATTATGACTGGCGAGTATGTAGGGTTATTACCTGATTACGTACTCAGCAACCAAGCGGCAGGTTTAGGACTAGTGCCAGTAGGCAAAAATTTATTTGAATTCAGTCACGATTTATTTGTAATGAATGGCAAAAATACTCGCTTAAATCCAGTGTTAAGACATTTGATTAAGGAAATTAGCTACTTTATTCAGCAGGTAGAGAAGTAGGATTTAGTTACGAGCTACGAGATTGATTTTAAAAGCCGCATTTATGTGAATTTTAAATGTGCAATGTTATCCAATAGAGCATGCTTTATGTTCTGACGAACACTCCATCCATGGATCTTTTCAAACGACCCCCTTTTCGTCTGACCTACTTTTTTCTATAGGCAAAAAAAGTAGGCTAGGCAAAAAAGGCCGCTCATGCACCCTGCTTTTCCTCTGTTTTATTACCAGTATTCAGAACGCCACGATTAATTTGGTCGCGTTCAATCGATTCGAATAATGCTTTGAAGTTACCTTCACCAAAGCCATCATCGCCTTTGCGTTGAATAAACTCGAAAAATACTGGGCCTAATTGGGTTTCAGAAAATATTTGAAGTAGCAGTCTTGGACCACCCTCTGTGGTTCCATCCATTAAAATTCCACGTGTTTGCAGTTCATCAACCGGCTCGCCATGGTTAGGTAAACGCTCTTCAAGTAACTCGTAATATGTTTCTGGAGGCGCTGTCATAAATGGCATTCCCATGCCTTTTATGCGATCCCAACAAGCCACTAAATCGTCGCAACTGAATGCAATATGTTGAATGCCTTCACCGTTAAATGCGCGTAAGAATTCTTCAATTTGACCTTTACCACCTTCTCCTTCTTCATTCAAAGGAATACGAATTTTGCCATCAGGTGCGGTGAGTGCTTTAGATGTCAACCCTGTGTATTCACCTTTAATGTCAAAGAAACGAATTTCTTGAAAGTTGAATAATGTTTGGTAAAAGTCAGCCCAATATTTCATGCGACCGCCATAAACGTTATGCGTTAAGTGATCAATTACGTTAAAGCCGGCACCTACTGGGTTGCGGTCAACACCATTAATGTAGTCAAAGTCGATATCATAAATAGAAAGCTCATCACCATAACGGTCAATCAGGTAGATAATAGCGTTACCAATACCACGAATGGCGGGTAAACGAAGTTCCATAGGTCCCGTTTCAACAATAACGGGCTCTGCACCCTGTGCTAATAAATGGTTATAAGATTGAACGGCATTTTTCACTCTAAAACCCATTCCACATGCAGATGGACCATGTTCACGAGCAAAATACCAAGCCGCTGATTTTGGCTCATAGTTAGCAATTAAGTTGATGCCACCTTGACGCCATAATTGCGCATCCTT
>QIJM01000094.1 GCA_003232445.1 Paraglaciecola arctica | reverse complement strand
GGTATCATCAATCACTGTGCAAAGCGTCAATGGGATTAAGTTGCGAGGCTTTGATGGCCGGATAAACACCAAAACCAATGCCTACAGCCATACAAATCGTCAAGGACAACATAATGGCCGTGATTGACCAACTGACCGCCCAACCAGAATAAAAACCTATGACTTCAGATAAGATCAGGCCAAAGGCGATCCCTAACAGTCCACCTAATAGTGAAATAGTGAAACTTTCAGCGATAAACTGCATTTTGATATTTTTTTGTGTGGCACCCACCGCCCTTAGCAAACCGATTTCTTTGGTTCGCTCAAGTACGTTGGCTAACATGATGTTCATTATTCCTATGCCACCGACCAACAATGAAATACCTGCCACACAGGCCATAACGATGTTGAATATTTGCTGAGTTTGTTTTTGTTGAGCCAATAAAGCAGCAGGGATAACCAGCTGATAATCATCCGCCTCCCCATGCCGCAACTTGAACAAGTGAGACACGGCTTTTGCTGCCACAATAGGATCGGTTTGCGCTGAAATTTTTAACTTGATCACATCTAATTCACTGGCTAATGCCGGACTACTGAGTTTTTTCATACTGGTACTAAGAGGCACAAAAATACGCGCACTGTCACCGCCTATCTTCACTCCTTGAAACTCATCTTTATCAAAAAATGGATTATTTAATACACCTACCACCTCTAGCCATAAGTGGTTTACTTTCAAGTATTGTCCTATGGCTTGCTCATTTTGAAACAATTGCTGGGCTGCATTAACTCCGATAACCGCTACTTGAGCAACATTTTTATTGTCCTGCTCTGTTAGCAGTCGTCCAGTTTTAACTTGCATATTGGATAATCTGAAATGGCTATCACTGACCCCCACCACGTTTAAATCCGCGCTGCCTAAGTCACTGTAAACAGATTGGGTTTTTATGTGCCTCTGTGCACTGTAGTCTTCAACAAATGGCAAGGTTTGCCTAGCGGCTTCAACATCTGCCATGGTCAATCCCAAGGATTCTTGACGTATTTCGTTAAGCTCATCATCAGCAAATTGTTTGGCTTCAATAATCAAGTTTCTAAGCCCCATCGAATCAATCATTTTTAAGGCCTGACGTTCGGCACCGTCACCAATATTAAGCATGGCGATCACCGCACCTACACCAAATATCATACCTAGCAGTGTTAACAGTGTACGTAACTTATGAACGGCCATCTCAGCCAATGCGTCTAACACTAGAGGCATAAAACTATTATTCATAGGCACTCCGGGATACGTCATCTGGGACACTTAAAGCGATAGTGTCTCCGGCCATCAAACCTTCAACAATCTCAACAAAATACAGGTTTTTCCCCGCAGTTTTGACTGGACGTCGAATGAAATTTCGCCCTTCTTTTATGTACACATAATTTTCGCTTTTTTGGTTAAATATGGCCTGCAATGGAATAACAATTTTAGCTTGTGAATCAGCGACACTTACAGTAGCAGACACTTTAGCACCCGGCTGTAAAGTGGAAGATTGTTCATCTAGTGAAACCATCAACTCAAAATATTTAGTTGGATTACCACGCTTAATGGTGCGAGAGAACCCAGAGACAGACAACACCTCACCCCTTAGGTTTTCATCTGGATAAGCGTCTAAGATCAGGTTCACTTTCTGACCTACCTCTAAATCTATCGCATTCTTATCTAATACGTATAACTTAGCCTGCATTTTTTCCAAGTTAGGAATTGTGGCAATAGTACTACCCGGAAAAACAGTTTGCCCAACACTGGCCTTTTCGCCTCGCCAGTTTTTCTCGTATATCAACATACCATCGTAAGGGGCTAACACTTCCAACTGAGCAAGTGCCGACTGATGTTGCTGAAATTTAGCTTGATGGCCACCTTTACGAATATCCAGCACTGCTAACGCGCTTTGATTTCTATCACCAATACTGCTTTCTTTCCATTCAATAAACGCTTCCTTAGCCCTCAGATAATCTCTATTTGACAAGGTGTCGATAATTTCTATTTTGGAGTAAAGTCTTAAATCATCTATGGCAAAGGTATCTACAAACTTAAATTCTTTGCCGACTAGGACTTTCTCAGAATCCAGCTCGTTTTGTTGCTGATTTTCCTCGGCGTTTTGCTGGCGCATGTCCATATCTAACAGCATCATTTCCAATTCTTCTTCACGGCTGTCTAATAGAAGCTGCTCTGAATCAAAACGTGCCACTACTTGGCCTTTTGTTACCCAACTATTTTCCTCTGCTAGCCAATCAATTGTCATGGGGCGGCGGCCAGGTGTGTTTATTCTTTCAGCTTGCGCTGCCTCTAATTCACCCACTGCCGGAATAAGCACAGCAAAACTTTTTTGCTCAACTTGGTATAAAGGCACAGTAGATTGTGGTGACTCACCACATGCGGCTAAAAATAGCATGCAAAAACACAGTAAAATCCCTTTTCTCATGAATCTACAACTTCAACTTTAGCCCTCATCCCTGGGCGCATTACGTCTGGCTTTGTTTCACCTAGCTCTATTTGGGCATCAAATATCACTTTAGGATTGTTAGCTGACTTGGGATAAAATACCTGCCCTAATTTGGTAATCGTACCCATATAGGACATTTCAGGGTAGGCTTCAAAAATAATCCTTACTGCTTGCCCTTGTTTGAGTTTGGCTTTGTCTGGTTCGGCAAATTCAGCTTTTAAGGCAACGGCGTCGAGTGATGGCAATTGCATTAAACTTCGCCCCATGTAGACAGTTTCACCCACTGCTGCTTTTTCACCGTTACTATTTTCTTGATACATCACTAAACCATCTTTAGGCGCTTTTACGCTAAGTTTGGCAATTTCTTGTTGGATCCTATTGACCCTGCTTTGGATAATTCTTATTTTGCCTTTAGACACTTTTACATTAACCAGCATTGCCTTTTTATGGTGGGCTAATTTTTGTTTAGCTTGGACGAGGCTTTCGGTTTGATAACGAAAATCAGCCTGCTGCTTTAGGCGTTGAATATTTGAGCTGGATCCATCGACTATTTCGGCTTTACGTTTGGCTTTTTCGTATTCCATTTCAGCTTCGGCTTGTTTTAAAATCAAATCTTGTGTGCTTGCATTGTCTTTTAATTTGTCGCTTTCTGCTTTTTTTATTGCCGCTTTGAGTTTACTTTGTCTACCAATTAAATCGTTTTTTAATTTTTGCCCATCAAACACTAAGATGATTTCGCCTTTTTTGACTTGTTTGTTTTCGGCTGCCATTTTTTGAATTTTGTATTGCCACATACGTGACACATTAGGTGGCCCAATAGTCGCATTTGAGAGAGATATAAGCTCCGCAGATGCGGTGATTTTGGCGGATATCACCGTCTGTTTTATAGACTCTTGCTCAGTCTGACACGCCACTAATAAGACACTACTGAAACCAAGCATAACGTTGAACATATAAGCAATGGTTCTCATATTGACTCCACAACGTATGGGTTGTTTGGTAGCGCTACGTTTTTTTGCTTTAACTGCACACGCACGCTCATGCCCGAGAAGATAGCTTGCTTAAGTGGCTCAACAAAGCCGAGTTCAACTCGATAATAAGCGCTGTCGCTCCATTGGCTTTTTTGTTCTGCCTGACTCGATACCGTTAGCACCTTTCCTGAGTATGACTGATTGGGATACGCATCTAGGGTCAAGGCAAAGGTACTTTGTTGCAAATCAATACGGGCGGCGTCTATTTCATGTAACCATGCAGTGACTTGATAGGTCGAGGCGGCTTGTACAGTCAATACGGCCCAACTGGCTTGGATGTTCATGCCAATCGCCACTTTTTGCGCCATCCATTTGTGCATTGCATGGGTAACTGGCCCCGTGACTTTGGCTTTAACACTTAATTTTTCTAGTTGGCTGCGCTGATAGGCAATTAGTTCTTCTAACTTAAGGGTTTCGATTTTCTTTTTGTTTAACTCTACCTGTTGTTCTTCCAACTTAAGCTTATAGTTTTCTTTGGCTTTAATTTTGGCGGTTAACGCTTTCTCATATTCGATAACGTTTTTGCCTTTTTCGTAGGCACTAATTTCACCGTCTGGCACTGACGCTTCGATACGGTTTTTTTCCACCATAATATTGGCTAATTTTAATGCTCCATCTGCCTCTAGTACAGCTTGCCCCTTGTCCATCTCTAATTTCAACAACTCTAAGACATCAGTCTCAAGTTTTTCTTCATTCACTTCTAGTTGCGACTCGATACCTCCTGAATCAAATACAACGACCAAGTCACCTTCTTTAACAATACTGCCCTCATCAGCCATCCACTGGACTTGCACTTGCCAGCGATTAGTTTTGGGCGCTGTGACTAAATGATATTCTGATGATGTAATAATACCGGTAAGCAGTGTCACTTGATCATTAGCTTTCACATGGCTAACAACCAGAAAAACAATCGAAATAAGCAGACTTTTAAATAACATAAGTGCTCTTAACCTTTCGCCATTAAGGGCGCTTGTAAGCTAATACCTGTATCTTGTAAGACTTGACCATCACGCATAGTGACCACTCTTTGCGCATAAGTAGCAATATCATCTTCGTGTGTGACCATGACGATGGTTTGTCCTTGTTGATGCAAATCGGTCAATAACGCCATGATTTCTGCCGAGGTTTTGCTGTCTAAATTTCCTGTGGGTTCATCTGCCAATACAACGGTTGGTCGGTTAATTAGCGCACGAGCAATAGCAACACGTTGCCGCTGACCACCAGACATTTCGAAAGGTTTGTGGGTTTTACGGTTTCCTAGACCCACTTTATCCAACAGATCATGAGCACGGGAGTTCGCTTCTTCTTCTGATACATTGCTAAAGCGCAATGGCAACTTCACATTACCTATAGCATCTAATTTCGGTAATAAATGAAAGGTTTGAAATATAAAACCAATATGTTTGTTACGAATAGCCGACAGGGTGTCATCGTTCATGCTCGCTACATCTTTGTTATCCAAAAAATACTGGCCGTGATTAGGCGTGTCTAAACAGCCAAGAATATTCATTAAGGTCGATTTACCTGAGCCTGAACTACCCATAAAGGCGACAAATTCGTTTTGTTGAATAGTCAGGGATATGTCTGTTAAGGCATGGACTATTTCAGATCCATTAGCAAAAGATTTGCCGATATTACGAAGTTCGAGCATGATAATCTGACTAAAATGGCGTTAGACTTACCTTATACGGATGCCAATCAACTATCAATGCAGCGACCACTAAACTGGAAGGTTCCAGCTTAGCTTAACTGTTTCAAAATGTGTCTTTAAATACCAACGTTAGTAGACGTTATTTTCGAGCCGCTTGGCGCGCTTCAAATGCAGCCATTTGTTCTGGTGTAGCAGTTAACTGATGATTGTCCTTCCATTCACTGTAGGGCATACCATAAACAGCTTCACGCGCCTGATCATAATTTATTTCTACATCCTGTTCTTTAGCACCCGCCATATACCACTTTGATAAACAATTACGGCAAAAATCTGCAAGGATCATCAAGTCAATATTTTGCACATCTTTGTTTTCATCCAGATGTTTAAGTAATTGTCTAAAAGCAGAAGCTTCGGCTACGAGTTTTTGTTGTTCGTTCATGTAAGACCTGTTTTTTACTTTCGTGGATCGGTGGCGGTCACTTCAATGCGTTGGGCATTATCATCATGGAACGCCAATAAGTCGGTTAAGCCCTGCATATTATGTAATTTTCTAAACTCGATCCAATCAATTAAACAATAAAGGCATACCGCAGGGTAGTTCCAACTGGCAAACTGTTGGCTCGCCACCATCTCATTTAATTGCACTAATACCGCATTCACTCGCTCTTTTTGCAGCTTAAAAAATAATTTATCTTCGTCTGGCTGAATATCTGAATTAGACAAAATAAACATTTGCACCAAAGAGTCATTGGCTGAGTCAATGAGGGTCAGTTGGTTTTCTTGCTCCCAACTTAGCAGCGGATCATCAAACTTATCAGTTAAATAACGATAGATAATTCTCGAATCAAAAATGGTCTGCATCGCTGCATCTGCACCATCCTCTAACATGGGTATTTTCATGGTAGGATTTTTAGCCGCAAGTACTTGCCTGTCTTGTTCAGCAAAAATTTGAAGATTGATAAATTCATGTTCAGTGTTGGCCAACCAGATACGTAAACGGCGAACGAAAGGAGAGGTAGTAGACCCGTATAATTTCAACATAATAACCCTTAGATAATTAAAAATTGGGACAAAGAATAACGGCTTAAGATAGTAGATTGAACTGCGCTTTGCGGCAAATTAATTTATTTATTTGAATTTGTCATAGTTGGATTTCAGCGATATATACCTTGTTCAGCATTAAGCGGCACTCTTGTAGCTTTACGCTCATCCCACCTAGCCTTTAACGCCAACATGCAAGGTGTTAGCACTAAAGTAAGAACTGTCGCAAAAGCCAACCCACCTGCAACCGCTGTAGCAAGTTGTGACCACCACTGTGTTGATGGGCCACCAATGTCTACATTACGCCCAATAAAGTCGATATTAACCTCGAGCACCATGGGTAGCAGACCTAAAATAGTAGTGACTGTGGTCATTAAAACAGGGCGCAAGCGCTGAGCACCTGTGCGTAAAATGGCTTCCATGGCAGGCACACCTTCTTTACGCAAAATATTATAGGTGTCGATAAGCACGATATTGTTATTCACCACTATGCCCGCCAAAGCAATCACGCCAATACCTGACATCACAATACCGAAAGGTTTTTGGAAAATAAGCAAACCAAGAAATACGCCTACGGTGGAAAACAACACGGCACTTAAAATCAAAAATGCCTGATAAAAACTATTGAACTGTGTAACCAAAATAATCGCCATCACAAAAAGTGCCACGGAAAATGCATTTTTGAGAAATTCAGTGGATTCATCTTGTTGTTCATTTTGCCCTTTAACGGTTAGATTCACCCGAGGATCCAACCCCAAACCGGGTAGCAGTTCTTGCAATTTAGGCAGTGCAATACTCAACAACTCACCGGGCACCATATTCGCTTCTACAACGATCACTCTTTGACTATCAATATGTCTGATCAAGTCAGTTTTGGGTTTAGCTGTGCGCTCTACAAAATTGGAGATGGGCACCATGCCTCCAGCCGTTTTCATTCTGAGTTCATCAAGTTTACCAATAAACCGAGATTCAACCGGATAACGCACACGAATATCTAACTCATCATCTACATCATCTGGGCGGTACTCGCCAATTTTCAAGCCATTAGTAATAAATTGCACTGTGCTACCAACCAAAGTTGCATCTGCACCAAACCTCGCGGCATCGGCTCGATTCACCTTAAGTTGCCATTCAATACCGGGTTTAGATGCGGTATCACTGACCGAGGTAAACTTATCGTTGTTATCTAACACTGTGCGTATTTTCAACGCCGCCTCATCTAACAATTCCGGGAAACGGGATGTCAACTGGATCTGTAAGTCTTTACCTGATTGAGGACCATTTTGGTCTAGAGTAATTTCAATATCCATGCCCGGCATACCGTTGAGCCGAGCCTGAACGTCTTTAAGTACCTCGTCAGAATGAGGGCGAAAATGCCAGTCGACTAAATTCAGTCTCAGGTAGCCTATTTGATCGCGCCCACCGGTACGCACATATAGAGTTTCAACCGTCTGCATATCAAGCAAACGATTTTCGACTTTACGCACCACTTGATCTTTTTCATAAATCGACATATCACCAGCACTGCGCACTGTGACATTGATACCCCGAACGTCCACATTCGGAAAGAACTGGGTACCTAAGCCAGATAACCCATAAGCCGTGAAGGATAAAAAGGCAACTATTATGGTAGCTAATAAAATTTTCCACGGATGCTGAATGGCGGTAGCAAGGGCACGAATATATTTACCCGTAAAACCCTGTAAGTTTCTGACATCACCATTTTTCGCTTCATGCATTTGCTGTTTTTCGAACTCAGAAACATATCTAGGTTTGCCAAATACACCGCCCAACACTGGTACAAAAATCAGCGCCATCAACAATGATGCGGACAACACAGCAATCAAGGTGAAGGGCAGATATTTCATAAATTCGCCCATCATACCCGGCCAAAACATCAGCGGCGCAAAAGCGGCTAACGTAGTGGCAGTAGAAGCGATAATAGGCCAAGCCATACGTTGTGCGGCTTTGCTGTAGGCGATTTTTTTATCCATACCTTCACTCATACAACGATCGGCATATTCGGTTACCACTATTGCACCATCCACCAGCATACCCACAGCCATAATGAGTGAAAAAAGCACCACTGTATTTAAGGTGTAACCAAATAAGGAAATAATCAAAATACCCGTCAAAAAAGAACCCGGAATAGACACGCCAACTAAAAGTGCGGTACGCAGACCTAAAATAGCCAAAATCACAATCGCTACTAAAATAACTGCGCTAGACACGTTATTTTGTAGATCGTTTAGCATCATATTGACATCGACAGTTTGATCGCCGGTGTAACTCACATTAATGCTGACAGGCCAAATAGTTGATTGTTGTGCGGCTGTGACTAAAGTTTTCACGTTAGCAACCGTTTCCAACATATTTTCACCGGGGCGTTTTTTCACTTCGAGTGAAACAGATGGCTCACCGTTTAAGCGTGCAAAACTAGTCGGGTCTTTATATGAGCGCCTGACTTGCGCCACGTCCTCAAAGGTAATGACACTGTCACCTTGTACCTTAACAGGCTGCTCCATGACATCTTTAATTGACTCAAAAACAGAGGGAACTTTAACCGCAAAACTGCCCTTACCATTATCCATAGTGCCAGCCGGAACCAGTCGGTTGTTGCGTGACAACAAATTTAAAATATCACTTTGGTCGAGCCCATAAGACTCCATCAACAGGGGATCAATCACAATCTCAACGATATCTTCACGGTCGCCGCCAATCTCCACTTCAAGCACTTCACTGATGCCTTCAAGTCGTTTTTTTAACTCACGTGCCACCGTGACTAGTGCCCTTTCTGAAACAGGGCCAGATAACACCACTGTCACTGCAGCTTGCTGCCCTGCCATGGTCACTTCGTGAATAGTCGGCTCTTCAGTTTCTGATGGTAGTTTTGCTCTGGCTACTGTGACTTTGCCTCGCACATCAGCAAGGGCAGCGTCAGAATCAAGACCTGCGATGAATTCTAATGTGATACTGGCAAAACCCTCACCAGCCGTGGCTTTCATCTCTTTCACACCATCAATGGAACGCAACTCGCGCTCCATGGGTTTGACCAACATACGTGCTGAATCTTCTGGGGAAATGCCGTCATGTTTGATAGATACATAAATCACGGGGATAGGCACGTCTGGGTCAGACTCTTTGGGGATATTCGAGTAAGTCACTACACCCGAGACCAACAACAATACAAATACCATCAGCACAGTGCGGCTGTGGTTTAAGGCTCCAGAAATCAAGCTGTTCATTGGTTAGCCTTTGAAGAAAGACTATTTGAGGAATGGCGACCTTCATCAATGCGCACCACCTGCACCTTGTCACCATCTCGCACAAAACCATGTCCAAGGGTAATAATGTCTGCCTGTTGACCCATGCCAGACAACCACACACCTTGACTATCACTCTTTACAATATCGATAGGCACAAATTTCACATGTTCATTTACCACGATTTTCACGCCCAAATTCCCCTGTTCATCCAGTGCCATCACAGCAGGTGAAATGCGCATTGCCCAGGTGGTTTTTAGAGGTAAAGCTAACTCAGTACTCATGCCAGCCATTTGAGTGTAATCTGGATTAGGTACCTCTACTTCAATTTTAAAGGTGTTGGTTCCAGGCTCTGAAATACTGGAGATATAACGAATTTTGCCTTGTAACATATCGCCAGATACCATACGCCCTGTTGCCTGCTGATGTGTTTTCAGTGCATGTACATTGATCTCAGTTACATTTGCAGTGATCACCAAAGGGTCTAAATCGACTAAGATGGCGATCTTGTCGCCATCCTGAAGAAAGTCACCCACTTCAACAAATCGCTGGTTTATGATGCCATCAAAAGGCGCAATAATTTGTGACTTAAATACGGCTAATTCGAAGGACACCATATCCGCTTTGGCCATTTCTAAATTAGCGATTGCTTGCGCCAAGGCTGTTTGCGATTGATAACCTTGTTCTTTAAGAGATTGTACACCTTTAAGTTCTACTTCACGCTGCTTTAATGTTGCTTTTGCAGACTGCAAACGGCTCACAGCATCACGTTTTTCAATGCTTATAATCTTTTGGCCTTGACTGACACGCTCACCTTCTTGCACATGCACTTCTTTGACTAAACCTTTCACTTCAGAGCGTAACGTGGCTATCCGATCTGGTTCAGTCCTTCCGTACAAGCTTATTTCACGGGTAACCTCATGAGCAGTAACATGCTCTACCGTGACTTTAACTAGTGGTATTTCGATACTCTTGCGTTTTGCTGAGTCATTTTCGTTTTGCGCTTTCAGCATACCTGAGGCAACCCATAAACAAAGGGCGATAAAAATAATCAATGCAACCCATGCGGGTTGTTGCCTAAGTTTGTTGATGATAAACGCCATGATTTTTCCGTGATAGTCTAAGTGCGCATAATTTACCCTTTTTTTGCTGCAATATCATGGCGAAAATTATCAATTAGGCAGTGAAGCAAAAAATATCAGGCTGCTTCAGCAGTATGGAGGGCGCACAGACATTTTGTACATTAAATGGCTAATTGTTAGGATGGATTGGTATAAGGTATATCTGCATAGATTTAACTGGTCTTTTTATGATTTTTCAGGTCTTTGCCAACTACTTAAATTCTTTTGCCTTGCTCTGGCAATGGCCAATTTATTGTCACCTACCTCTTTCGTGACAACCGAACCCGCACCGACTGTGGCATTCACACCTATTGACACAGGAGCCACCAAAGCACTGTTAGATCCAATAAAAGCACCATCTCCAATGAATGTTTTGAATTTGTTCATACCGTCATAATTGCAAGTGATAGTGCCTGCACCTATATTGGCACCTTCGCCTACTTCGGTATCGCCTAAATAGCTTAGGTGGTTAGCTTTGGAGCCTTTGCCTAATGTGGTTTTTTTCATTTCGACAAAGTTACCTACGCGTGATTTCTCCTTCATCACAGTTCCGGGGCGTAATCGTGCATAGGGACCCACACTACAATTCTCGCCGACTATTGCTTGTTCAATAATGGAGTTAGCATGGATAACGGCATTATCTGCAATTTCACAATCAATAAGCATACAATTAGCTCCAATAGATGTATTTGAGCCAATTTTCACTTTGCCTTCAACGATGACATTCACATCGATGGTTATATCTTGACCGACATGCAATTCACCTCTTAAGTCGAAGCGTGATGGATCTAATAATGATACACCTTGCATCATTAACGCTTCGGCTTGTTCTGCTTGGTAGGCACGTTCGATTGACGCTAGTTGGACTCTATTATTGATCCCTTCCACTTCAATTGCACAAGAGGGTTGAGAAGCATGAATAGACTTGCCTTCTTTGGCGGCCATTTCAATTACGTCAGTTAAGTAAAATTCACCTTGGGCATTGTTATTGTTTAGGGCTGACAACCAACGTTTTAAATCTCTACCTCCCATAATCATCATGCCAGTGTTGGTTTCTTTGATTTGACGCTGCTGTTCTGACGCGTCTTTGTGTTCAACAATGGCTGTAACTTGTTGACCTTGCCTGACTATTCGACCCATTCCAGTCGGGTCTTCTAACTCCACTGTAAGCAAAGCAAGGTCGGCTTCTTTTTTCACTGATATTAACTGCTGCAATGTTGATTCTTTAATCAGCGGCGCATCACCCACCAATATCAGCACGTCTTCATTATCTTGAATATGAGGAGCCGCTTGTTGGACTGCATGACCAGTGCCTAATTGTTGATCTTGCAGGCACCAGGACAAATCATTGTGACTGAGTTTATTTTGCAACTGTTCTCGTCCGTGACCGTAAACTAAATGTATATTCGTGGCTCCCAATTTGTTTACTGTATCGATGATATGTTGAACCATGGGTTTGCCACCAATAGGGTGTAGTACCTTAGGCATAGAAGATTTCATTCTAGTCCCTTTGCCTGCTGCTAAAACTACTACTGAAAAAATCATTCGATTTCCTTTAAAAGTGAGGTGCTTGTCGCCTGTGGATGCAACATCTTAGGCATTGCCACATTCTACTTATTTGCTAATGTACTGTCAGTAGTTGTGTGCCAGTAATGGAGTTTGACTTAAATTTTCTTCCAAAATGCGGTGGAAGATGAAACTAAAGTATCCGAATGGTTATTCTAACATGATGATTATGCTTAGTATTTAGTCAGTATTAATAAAAATAAAGTATATGGCTGATTACTCTATAGACAATTTTTCGTTATGATAGCAAGGATTGCCTTTGTGGCATTTGTTGTCGGAAAACAAATTAGATCAAATTAAGAGCAGGGTTGCCCGTGAATATTTT
>QIJM01000177.1 GCA_003232445.1 Paraglaciecola arctica | reverse complement strand
TTTGATTAAGGAAATTAAGTTGAACAAATTACCACCATTGAATTCGTTACGTTATTTTTTAGTGGCTGCACAGACTTTAAGTTTCAAACAAACCGCTGAGCAATTATTTGTGACGCAAGCCGCGATAAGCCAACATATGCAAGCCGCGATAAGCCAACATATTAAAACCTTAGAAGTCGACGATTCTACTGTGACTATTGTAGATGCTGTCTTAGCTGGACAGGGATTTTCTATGTTACGCTACAATTTGATATATCAGCAAATACAGCGTCGGCAATTGGTGTCGCTATTTGATTTTAGTCATCCAAGTGCTTACTCCTATTATTTAGTTGCGCCTAGCCATCACTTTAGTAAGCTGAAGGTGCAGCTATTTGAAAAATGGCTTATCGAAGCTTTAACCGACATCCACTAATTCTAATTTTGGGTGGCTGATCTCTACTCTGAGATGTTTTCGTTTCTATACAGAGACGTTAAGACGCTTGTCGAAAGATTTTTTCATTCGTTAACAACTTGTTATAAATGAACGATTGATCTATTTGTTCACAATCGTTATAAATACTTCTAGATCCTACCTTAGGTATTCAATATGTCATTAACAACACCCTTAGAAATGCTTTATCAATGGGAAGAGACTCATCCCGAAACTGTTTACTTAAAACAGCCTATTGATGGTGTCATCAAAGATTTTACTTGGCGTGAAACTAGCCAACAAGCTCGAAAGGTCGCTGCGAGTTTACTGGCAATGGATTTGCCTGCAGGTAGCCATATTGCTATTTTATCAAAGAATTGCGCTGAGTGGTTTATTACTGATTTAGCCATTATGTTAGCAGGTCATGTATCTGTGCCTATTTACTCCACTGCGGGTGAAAAGACAATCCGTTATGTTTTGGATCATGCTAAGTGCCCAGTGATATTTGTAGGTAAGTTGGACAATACTGAAAAACAAGTTGCCGCTATTGATGATGGGGTTGTTAAACTCGCTTTTCCTTACCCCAATATCCCTGCTGATAAACAGTGGGATGAATTATTACAAACCTCTCCTTTTACAGAAAAACCCATTCCCGCTTTAGATTCAGTTATGACTATAGTCTACACATCTGGCAGTACGGGAAATCCAAAGGGGGTAGTGCACAATTATGAGTCTGTTTGTTGGGCAGCTTTTCAATCATTAAATGAATTAGGCACTAATCAACACGATAGGATTTTAAGTTATTTACCGCTCGCTCATATCACTGAAAGAGTGTTGGTTGAGATTGCAAGTTTTTACTCTAATACTCGTATCGACTTTATTGAGTCTTTGGATACCTTTTCCCGTGATGTCAATGCTACGCAGCCGACCTTATTTATTTCTGTTCCTCGTTTATGGACGCGTTTTCAAATGGGCGTGTTGGCCAACATGCCGCAGAAAAAACTCGATTTATTGCTACGTATTCCAATCGTGAGTGGCATGGTCAGTAAAAAGATACGCACTAAATTAGGTTTAGGGCAAGCAAGACTGTGCGCTAGCGGATCAGCTCCCATCCCTGCTACTACACTAGAATGGTTCAGAAAAATTGGTATCAACATTTCTGAAGGTTGGGGGATGACTGAAAACTGCGCTTATGGAACATGTTGTGTGCCTTTTAGGGCCGACAAAATAGGCTCCATAGGACGCGCTTATTCAGGTGTGGATATACGCATAGCCGAAGAAGGTGAAATCCAAGTTAAGGGGCCTTGTAATATGAAAGAGTATTATTTAGAGCCTGAAAAAACCGCAGAAGTGATGACGGAAGATGGGTATCTGAAAACCGGGGACAAAGGTTCGATAGACAGTGATGGTTACATCACAATTACCGGTAGGTTAAAAGAAATTTTTAAAACATCAAAGGGCAAGTATATTGCCCCAGTGCCAATTGAATCAAAGCTGATGGCAAATTCTTCCATTGAACAAGTATGCGTTACTGGCTCGCAATTAAAACAACCTATCGGTTTGGTCGTTTTGTCTGTAGAAGCGCTTAAGTTGCCAGCAGAAGAAATAGAGCAGAGCTTGTTGGCAACCTTAAATGAAGTTAATGGCACACTTGAAAGCCATGCGGTACTTGACTGCCTAGTTGTGATGAAAGATGAATGGACTGTAGACAATGGTCTCCTGACTCCGACTCTCAAGGTTAAGCGTCATGATCTTGAAGACCACTATGACAGCCTTATTAATGGTGAGTTATCTGGAAAAATAGCCCGTCAATAGCCGCTAACACCCTGAATGATTGCAATCTTTACAAATAGTTCACTGTTCCAAAGCAAAGGTTTTGTAAAGATTGTAAGGGTTATGTAAAGACCCGAACTTCTCTTAAAGTCATCCGTCCTATTGGCAAACAATTATTGCTAATAATGGATGACTTTTATGAAAAACTTTCTTTTCCCTACCTTGCTTGTAACAGTATTGCAATTATCTGCCTGTAGCAGTTCTAGTGATGACGATGAAAAGGTGTTTGCCGATGCCTATCTACAATTTTATAATGGCTCAGCAAATAGTGCAGCCACACTCCTGGCAGAAGTCGACGGTAATACGCTGGGTACAGCCACATACGGTGATGCATCGGCATTGATTACCTCAGAAAGCGGCGAGATAGAATTAGAGTTTTTTCGTATAGATGCTGATGACCAACGAGTGATTTTAGACGAAGTAACGGTTGATTTGTCAGACGGTGAAAAAGTGCTAATGATCCTAAGCGGTGATTATGAAAACCCTTCCTTTACAGAGCATCGTTATATACGTGAAGACCTTGAAGATCATTTCCGCCTATTTGCTACGTCAGTCATTAGTGAATCTGGAAGTTATGACCTACATATGAGCGCAGCTGGAGAACCCTTTAGTGCGGCGAACTCATTAGGTACCATCAACTACCAACAATTTGATGAGTTAACTTATTGGGATCCAGACGCCGATAGTGACGACTTCGACGAAGGTGAATATATCCTCTATTTGACAGAGCCAGGGTCAAATGAGCCATTCTTTGAAAGTGCGACTATTAGTTTTGCGTTTGATACTGAATATGTTTTAGCACTAAGAACAACTTCTGGTGCTATTCAAGATAATGTTGTTTTAGATCTTATTGTTAATTCCTCCGCGGTTGCTAATTACACAGATGAGGATGCGATGGCACAATACCGAGTTTACAACAGTCTGGATGATTCAGAATCAGTAAGCTTAAGCTTAGCGGGTAACGAAGGAATAAGTGATGATACGAGTTTGAGCGCAAATAGCCTTAGTGAATTTAGTAAAGTAGAATTTGGTGATTATCGGTTAACCGCCACTGTAGGTGATGAAAGTTTCAACAACCGTTTAGTGACCTTAAATCAGGGTGAGAGTAAAGCAATTATTCTTTACCGAGATGAAGAAGAGACACTTAATTCCCTATCTTTTGAGGAAAGTAATTTACCACAGGTATTTGACCATCAAATTCAAATAGTAAATTTGACCCCAGATTTTTTTGATATTGACTTTTATTTTGTCCGTCAAAACGAGACAATTGAAAGCGCTGAGTATCAAGTTGCGGGCTTGGACTACGAAGAAAGCAGAAGTATTACCCTGCCAAGTGACTTTTATGAGTTAATTGCTGTGTTTGACGATAGTAATGATACTCAGGTTTTACTTGATAGAACCGAGTTACTAGGGATTAACGAAGAAGTAAATTATATTATCACTGTTGAAAAAACAGATGATTCAGACACAGGATTCAAGATTTCGATACTTTATTGACCTTAACTTGACCAAAAAAGGCCTCAAAGAGGCCTTTTTGTTATTCATTGAAAAGTGTAGAGCCTTGAAATGTATGGTGCTGCACGCACATCTGATACTTAAATGGCCCTCTAATTGACATAACGTTACCTTTCTCATTATTTTTTGAGATTCGACTATCGCAGCATGCTGTTTTCTGTTAGTATTTCGCGCCCTTTTAACTGGGGTATGTATAAAAAAGCAGCTAAACCCTGTTTTTTTGCAGCTAAACGGCTCGGAAGAGTCTTAATTTTAATAGTGGAGCACTAACATGATCCAAATGCAAACTAACCTGGATGTTGCCGATAATTCCGGCGCTCGCAGGGTTCAGTGTATTAAGGTTCTTGGTGGCTCGCATCGCCGTTATGCGCATATTGGTGACATCATTAAAGTTACTGTCAAGGAAGCAATTCCTCGCGGTAAAGTAAAAAAAGGTGATGTACTAACTGCAGTGGTGGTGCGTACTAGAAAAGGCGTACGTCGTCCTGATGGATCTTCGATCCGATTCGACAGCAACGCAGCTGTTTTGCTTAATGCAAACAAGCAACCGATTGGTACGCGTATCTTTGGTCCGGTTACTCGGGAACTTCGTGTTAATAACATGAAAATTGTCTCGCTAGCCCCTGAGGTATTATAAGGAGTCACGATATGGCTAATAAAATTCGTCGTGATGATGAAATCATCGTTTTGGCTGGTAAAGATAAAGGAAAACAAGGCAAAGTGCTTAAAGTTCTTCCTGCGTCTAACCGTCTAATCGTTGAAGGTGTGAGCATGATCAAGAAACATCAGAAACCTAACCCTCAATTGGATGTGACTGGTGGCATTGTTGAGAAAGAAGCATCGATTCACGTATCAAATGTAGCGATCTACAACTCGAAAACGGGTAAAGCAGATCGTGTTGGTTTCCGTCTTGAAGGTGAGAAGAAAGTACGTTTCTTCAAATCAGACGGCGAACTAGTATAAAAATTGGAGAGTACGATGGCGAAACTGCATGATTTTTATAAAGACTCAGTTGTAGCGGAACTTGCTAAGCAGTTCAACTATAACAGCGTCATGCAAGTCCCTCGGATTGATAAAATCACTCTAAACATGGGTTTAGGTGAAGCGGTAGCGGACAAAAAGGTATTAGAAAGTGCCACGGCTGAGATGCAAGCAATTGCTGGTCAAAAGCCTATTGTAACCGTTGCGCGCAAATCTGTAGCGGGTTTTAAAATCCGTGAAGGTTATCCGATTGGCTGTAAAGTAACCCTACGTGGTGAGCGTATGTGGGAATTCTTTGAACGTTTAGTTTCAATAGTAATTCCTCGTATCCGTGATTTCCGTGGCTTAAATCCTAAGTCATTCGATGGTCGCGGTAACTTTAGCATGGGCGTTCGTGAGCAAATTATCTTCCCTGAAATCGATTTCGATAAAGTGGATAAGATACGCGGTATGGATATTACTATCACTACTAGCGCACAAACCGATGCGGAAGCACACGCTTTATTAAGCGCGTTCAACTTCCCGTTTAAGAAGTAAGGTGTAGGGTTATGGCAAAAGAATCAATGAAAGCGCGCGAAGTAAAACGTGCGAAGCTAGTTGTTAAGTTCGCGGTAAAACGTGCGGCGCTTAAAGCAACTATCAGCGATATCAACTCTTCTGATGAAGAACGTTGGGACGCTGTTCTTAAGCTACAACAACTGCCACGTGACTCGTCTGTAAGTCGTAAGCGTAATCGCTGCAACATTACAGGTCGTCCACATGGTTTCCTACGCAAGTTTGGCATGAGTCGTATCAAGTTGCGTGAAGCAGCTATGCGCGGTGAAGTGCCTGGCTTGAAAAAAGCCAGTTGGTAAGGGGTAGCTGATATGAGTATGCAAGATCCTATCGCGGATATGTTTACCCGCGTACGTAATGGCCAGATGGCTAGCAAGGTTTCTGTTTCTATGCCTTCTTCAAAAGTTCGTGTTGCAATTGCAGGCGTACTAAAAGATGAAGGTTATGTAACAGGCTTCGCTGTTTCTGGTGACGTAAAGCCGATATTAGAAGTAACGTTAAAGTACTTCGAAGGCAAAAAAGTAATCGAGAGCATTGAGCGCGTAAGTCGCCCTGGTCTTCGCATCTATAAGAAAAAAGATGAGTTGCCAAAAGTAATGGGTGGTTTAGGTGTGGCTATCGTGTCTACCTCTAAAGGTGTGATGACTGACCGTGCAGCGCGTAAAGCGGGCATGGGTGGTGAAATCATCGGCTACGTAGCGTAAGGGGAATGAAATGTCACGTATAGCAAAAGCTCCTGTTGATATCCTGTCTGGTGTAGAAATTTCTATCGCTGGTCAAGAAGTCACAGTTAAAGGTAAAAACGGTACGCTAGTTCGTGTATTTAATGATGCAGTTGAAGTAGTACAGGAAGAAAACCAATTAGTTGCTAAGCCTCGTGAAGGTAAAGCAAATGGTTGGGCACAATCCGGTACAGCTCGCTCTTTGTTAAACAACATGATTTTTGGTGTATCACATGGTTTTGAGAAGAAACTATTGTTGAATGGTGTTGGTTACCGTGCGCAAGCTCAAGGTAAAAAACTGAATTTGACACTGGGTTTCTCACACCCTGTAGCATACGAAATACCTGAGGGTATTTCGATTGAAACTCCTAGTCAAACTGAAATCATCGTCAAAGGCGTTGATAAACAGTTGATAGGTCAGGTTGCAGCTAACATTCGCGCATACCGTCCACCAGAGCCTTATAAAGGTAAAGGCGTTCGTTACGCAGATGAAGTTGTGCGTCGTAAAGAAGCTAAGAAGAAATAAGGAGTCGGTACGATGGATAAAAAATCAGCTCGTTTGCGTCGCGCTACTCGTGCACGTAAAAAAATTAGTGAATTGGCCGCGCATCGCTTGGTTGTTAACCGCACACCGCGTCACATATACGCTCAGTTAATCGCACCTAGCGGTTCTGAAGTATTGGCGTCGGCTTCAACAGTTGAAACTGAACTAGCTGGTAGCCTTAAAGGCACTGGTAACTCAGCGGCAGCAGCGGCTATTGGCAAAGCGATCGCAGAACGCGCTATCGAAAAAGGCATCAAAAAAGTTGCTTTTGACCGTAGCGGATTCAAGTATCACGGTCGAGTTAAAGCATTAGCTGATGCAGCTCGCGAAGCTGGCCTTCAGTTCTAGGAGTTAATTATGGCTAAAGTAGAAGTTCAAAACGCGGGTGATATGCTAGAAAAGCTAATCGCAGTTAACCGTGTATCTAAAGTAGTTAAAGGTGGTCGTGTCTTTAGCTTTACTGCTTTGACAGTAGTAGGTGACGGTAACGGTCGTGTAGGTTTTGGTTACGGTAAAGCACGTGAAGTGCCTGCTGCAATTCAAAAAGCTATGGAAAAAGCGCGTCGCAATATTGTGAACGTTGATCTTAATGGCAACACGCTACAGCACCCAATAAAAGGTCGTCACTCAGGCTCTAAGGTCTACATGCAACCAGCATCTGAAGGTACAGGTATTATTGCCGGTGGTGCAATGCGTGCAGTTCTTGAAGTTTCGGGTGTACAAAACGTACTTTCAAAATGTTACGGATCTACCAATCCAATTAACGTTGTGCGTGCAACTATCAATGCGTTGACAGAAATGAATTCGCCTGAGTCAGTTGCCGCTAAGCGTGGATTGTCTGTATCGCAGATTTTGGGGTAATTGGTCATGACTAAAATGATTAAAGTAAAGCAAACGAAAAGTTCTATTGGTCGTTTACCTAAACATAAAGCTACGCTTACTGGTTTAGGTCTTCGTCGTATAGGTCATATTCGTGAACTAGAAGATACCCCTTCTGTCCGTGGCATGATCAACCGTGTATTTTACATGGTCGAAGTAGTGGAGGAGTAAAAGATGCATTTGAATACTCTTGCTCCCGCACCTGGAGCGAAAAAAGTTGGTAAACGTGTGGGTCGTGGTATGGGCTCTGGTCTTGGAAAAACTGGTGGCCGTGGTCACAAAGGTCAAAAGTCTCGCTCAGGCGGTTCTGTAAAACCTGGTTTTGAAGGCGGACAAATGCCAATCCAACGTCGTCTACCTAAGTTCGGTTTTACTTCACGTAAATCTTTGGTTTCTGACCAAGTAACGTTAAGCGAAATCGCCAAGGTAGAAGGTGATGTGGTATCACTTGAATCTTTAAAAGCAGCAGGTCTTATTAAGAAAGAAATGTTGTTCGTTAAAGTGATGAAAAGTGGTGACATTTCACGTGCCGTTACGATTAATGGTTTAAAGGTATCAAAAGGCGCTCTTGAGTCAATCAAGGCGGCTGGCGGTAAAGTAGAGGAATAGGCTAGATGGCTAAACCAGGACAGGATTCAAGCGCTAAAGGCGGCTTGAGCGAGCTTAAATCAAGGTTGTTGTTCGTACTTGGTGCGATCATAGTATTTAGGTTCGGTTCTTATGTACCTATTCCTGGTATTGACGCTGCGGTGTTAGCTCAGTTATTTGAGCAACAGAAAGGTACAATCGTGGAGATGTTTAACATGTTCTCCGGTGGTGCACTTGAACGCGCGTCAGTTCTAGCCCTAGGCATTATGCCTTATATTACAGCTTCCATTATTATTCAGTTGATGTCACATATGCATCCACCGATGATGGAACTTAAAAAGGAAGGTGAAGCAGGACGTCGTAAAATTAGTCAATATACTAGGTATTTCACCTTAGTATTGGCATCATTCCAAGCAGTTGGGATTGCGACAAACTTACCAAACCTGATACAAGGTTTGGTAATTAACCCCGGCTTCGGTTTTTACTTTACAGCATGGATAAGCTTAGTCACGGGAACTATGTTTCTAATGTGGCTAGGTGAACAAATTACAGAGAGAGGCATTGGTAACGGTATCTCTATTCTGATTTTTGCCGGTATTGTATCTGGTTTGCCATCAGCATTAGGTAATGTTGCCGAGCAAGCAAGACAGGGTGAAATACAATTATTGTTCTTGATGTTAGTGGGCGTAATCATTATTGCCGTCACTTACTTTGTTGTATTCGTAGAGCGTGGTCAACGACGTATCGTTGTTAACTATGCAAAGCGTCAACAAGGTCGTAAGGTATTTGCTGCACAAAGCACGCATTTACCTTTAAAAGTGAATATGGCGGGTGTTATTCCTCCTATCTTTGCATCAAGTATTATTTTGTTCCCTGGTACCATTGCAAATTGGTTTGGTCAGAATGAGTCATTATCTTGGTTGCAAGATGTGGCGCTTCAGTTGTCCCCTGGACAACCTTTGTATGTGATGTTGTATGCTGCGACGATTATTTTCTTCTGTTTCTTCTATACCGCGTTGGTGTTTAACCCTCGCGAGACAGCAGATAACTTGAAGAAATCTGGAGCTTTTGTTCCTGGTATTCGTCCTGGTGAACAAACATCTAAATATGTTGATAAAGTTATGACTCGCCTTACTTTGGCAGGTGCACTTTACATAACCTTTATATGTTTAGTGCCTGAGTTCATGTTGATCGCCTGGAACGTTCCGTTCTACTTTGGCGGTACATCATTACTTATTATGGTAGTGGTGACCATGGATTTCATGGCGCAGGTGCAGACCCATTTGATGTCTAATCAATATGAGTCTGTTCTTAAAAAAGCTAATCTTAAAGGCTATGGCCGTTAAGTTAGCGATTTATGGAGTGATGAAATGAAAGTTCGTGCATCCGTCAAGCGGATTTGCCGTAACTGTAAAGTCGTTAAGCGCAACGGTGTTGTGCGTGTGATTTGCAGTTCTGACCTTAAGCATAAGCAAAGGCAAGGTTAATCGACTGGATTGGGGGTCGTCTAGATACACTAGCGCTTCAATCCTTAATTGCAATTTAGTCGTTGGGTAAGTATCCTATCGGGCTTTTTAGGCTGATGACTATATATTTATAAGGAGTACTGTTAATGGCCCGTATCGCTGGCATTAACATCCCTGAGCACAAACATACTGTAATTGCATTATCTGCAATTTATGGTGTTGGCTCCACACGTGCAAAAAGCATTTGTGTAGCGGCTGGTGTTGCAGAGGCAACCAAGATCAAGGATCTTGATGAAGAACAAATTGATAAGCTTCGTGATGAAGTTGCAAAATTCACAGTTGAAGGTGATCTTCGCCGTGAAGTATCAATGAGTATTAAACGTTTGATGGACTTAGGTTGCTATCGTGGTATTCGCCATCGTCGTAGTCTTCCTCTACGTGGTCAGCGCACTAAAACTAATGCGCGTACCCGTAAAGGTCCTCGCAAAGCAATAAAACGATAAGCGGGGGATATTATGTCTAAAACACCAACCAAAACGCGTAAGCGCGTAAAACGTCAAGTTGCTGATGGTATGGCTCATATTCATGCCTCTTTCAACAACACAATAGTGACTATTACTGACCGTCAGGGCAACGCTCTGTCATGGGCAACATCAGGTGGTTCTGGTTTCCGTGGTTCACGTAAATCAACCCCATTTGCTGCTCAGGTAGCTGCTGAACGTGCTGGTACAGCCGCTCAGGATTACGGTTTGAAAAACATAGAAGTGTTCGTTAAGGGCCCAGGTCCAGGTCGTGAATCTGCGATCCGAGCTTTGAACGCTGCTGGTTATAAAATCACTAATATTACCGATGTGACACCTATTCCTCACAACGGTTGTCGTCCACCGAAAAAACGTCGCGTTTAATCGACGGACAGTTGGAGAAAGATCATGGCAAGATATTTGGGTCCAAAACTCAAACTTAGCCGTCGCGAAGGAACAGATTTATTCCTTAAAAGCGGCGTTCGAGCAATCGAATCTAAATGTAAAATTGATACCGCACCTGGTCAACATGGCGCCCGTCGTGGCCGCTTGTCTGATTACGGTGTTCAGTTACGTGAAAAGCAAAAAGTACGTCGTATGTACGGTGTATTGGAAAAGCAATTCCGTAACTATTATAAAGAAGCAGCACGCTTAAAAGGCAACACAGGTGAAAACTTGTTACAGCTTTTGGAGCAACGTCTAGACAATGTTGTATACCGTATAGGTTTTGCTAGTACTCGTGCTGAAGCACGTCAACTAGTTAGCCATAAAGCTATTTTGGTTAACGGTAAAGTTGTTAACGTTCCTTCTTTTAACGTTACTGCTGATGATGTTGTGTCCGTTCGCGAGAAAGCGAAAAAGCAAGCGCGTATCGTTGCTGCATTGGAACTAGCGGATCAGCGTGAAAAACCAGTTTGGATTGAAGTAGATAACAAGAAAATGGAAGGCACATTTAAACGTGTTCCTGAAAGAACTGACTTGTCTGCAGATATTAACGAACAGTTGATCGTCGAACTTTACTCTAAGTAAAGCTTAAAGAAGAGAGAAAACAATGTCGGGTTCTGTAACTGAGTTCTTAAAACCAAGATTAGTTGAAATTGATAACGTCTCGTCAACTCGCGCAAAGGTCACACTTGAACCTTTAGAACGTGGGTTTGGCCATACGCTAGGTAACGCGTTACGTCGCATCTTATTGTCTTCAATGCCAGGATGTGCTGTAACCGAAGTTGAAATCGATGGTGTATTGCATGAATACAGCACCAAAGAAGGCGTACAAGAAGACGTTATTGAGATATTGCTTAACCTTAAAGGTTTAGCCGTACGTCTTGAAGGCAAAACTGAAGCAACACTAACTTTAGTGAAATCCGGTGCGGGTCCAGTATTAGCTGGTGATATCCAGCATGATGGCGATGTGGAAATTGTTAACCCTGACCATTTGGTTTGTACTTTAACTGGCGAAGCTGAGCTCAGCATGCGCATTAAAGTAGAAATGGGTCGTGGTTATGTTCCTGCATCAACTCGCCGCTCTTCAGAAGAAGATGATCGTCCTATTGGTCGTTTATTAGTGGATGCTTCATACAGCCCAGTTGATCGTATATCTTACAATGTTGAGTCTGCTCGAGTAGAGCAAAGAACTGACCTTGATAAGTTGATCATCGATATGGAAACAAATGGCACAATTGATCCGGAAGAAGCAATTCGTCGTGCAGCTACTATTTTAGCTGAGCAATTAGACGCATTTGTTGAACTTCGTGATATTTCTGAGCCAGTTGAAAAAGAAGAAAAACCGGAATTTGATCCGATTCTACTTCGTCCTGTTGATGACTTAGAGCTAACTGTACGTTCAGCTAACTGTTTGAAAGCTGAAGCCATACAATATATTGGTGACCTAGTACAACGTACCGAAGTTGAGTTGTTAAAAACTCCTAACTTAGGTAAGAAGTCTCTTACTGAGATTAAAGATGTGCTAGCTTCTCGTGGACTGTCTCTAGGCATGCGCTTAGAAAACTGGCCACCAGAGTCAATCGCTGAAAAAGATTAATCAGGTTTTCGAAGCTGATTTGTAAAGAAGGATAAAACTATGCGCCATCGTAAAAGTGGTCGTCAGTTAAATCGTAACAGCAGTCATCGTCAAGCGATGTTTAAAAACATGGCTGGTTCTTTGGTAAAACATGAGTTGATTAAAACAACTCTACCAAAGGCGAAAGAACTGCGTCGCGTAATTGAGCCTCTTATCACACTTGCTAAGCAAGACAGTGTAGCTAATCGCCGTTTGGCAATGGCACGTACTGGTGATAAAGAAGTTGTTGGTAAATTGTTCAACGAACTAGGTCCTCGCTATGAAGAGCGTCCTGGTGGCTATATTCGCATTTTGAAATGTGGATTCCGTACTGGTGATAAAGCACCTATGGCCTATGTTGAATTGGTTGATCGCCCTGAAGTTGAAGCAGTCGAAGAGATTGAAGAAACTGAAGCGGAATAAACAACCGTACTAAATAAAAAAGCCAGACTGATGTCTGGCTTTTTTGTGTTTGCCCAGCGAAGCTAGCAAACCCGTCCACTTGAAAGAAAGTGGAGCCCTGCTAAGGGGAAGATAATCCGAATGACAAGGATGCCACTGGCTAACAGTGAGGTCTGGAGGACGTCATATGACGTTATACCAATCAGATTATTTAAGCTCTCAAATCGATCCATTCCCTCATACACATATTTTTGACCCTATCCAAATCCTTAACAAAGCTATTCCAAGCATCACAGCATCATCACAGCATCATCGAAACCGCCAAGGCCAATGGCTTAGTGCCATTCGATTACCTCAACTATCTACTAAGTGAAATACCCACCCTGCAATCAGGGAAGAGCATTGACCACCTGCTACCATGGAAATTTGCTACACGTTAGGTGGGTTCACCGGACATTTACATTTAATAAGAACAGTAGGCTATAAAGCTTACGAGGGGGAAATACTCCAGTAGGGCGTTTCGCCAAAATATTGCGCCAGAAAATCCACCAAACTTCTTACCCGCTGAGACAAATGCTTAGTTTGTGGATAGATGGCATAACCAGTTATGTCATTTTTGGTTAAATATTTTGTTAATATCGGCTTTAGCTGCCCTAATTTTATGGCCTTATAACAGATAAAATCAGGAGTATATAAAAGACCCTTACCATCGATGGCAAGCTGGGCTAAAAAGTCACCATTATTAGCGGTTATTTTAGTCGGCAGTTTTAGGCTCACGGTTTTATTTTCAGCAATTTTAAAATACCATTCCGGCCGAGCATCGCTGTAATGCAGCCTAAGATGATTTTGTTTTAAATCATTTGGAACAACAGGTGTACCA
>QIJM01000234.1 GCA_003232445.1 Paraglaciecola arctica | reverse complement strand
TCGACCATTGTTTCTGGCCCTGCCGGTATCCTGGAAAGGAACACTGGTTCAATATGCCGGCAGGCTCCACCGCCTTCATCCCGACAAGACTGAGGTCCGCATCTACGACTATGTGGATCTCGGTGTGCCTATGCTTGCACGCATGTTCGAAAAACGCATGCGCGGATATCGTGCAATCGGATACAGTGCCGGAGAAATCACATCAAGCTTATAGGTGGATCTTTCCGTGGGTAGACCGCCTGGTTTTTCACCAGGATGGTTGCCAGTCGAATCAACCATGCGCGAGAATCATAACCTGCTGATTGCACGATAAATGCCGTGCTTGCGCATACCCGACTGCCTAGCTTCAGTTAGCACAAATCTGGCACAAATGAGAAGGAGAGAAAATAACAAGCAGCAAATCTTCCACTACAACCACCTGTTATTATTGAAGATGACCGCCTGGTTCGTAGCCAGACTAGAGCAATTATCTTTCTTTATTAATCAGTCACTTGTGGTGCTTGCCCAGCCCATACCGTAGTTGAGTTATCAGTCACTTACATTTCACTGTGCTTTCAAGTTAGCACAAATCTAGCACAGTCCTTTTTGTTCACTGCAATAGCACAATGACACATTGAGCCTCACCCGGCATCCTAATTATGCGGAAATATTGAATAAAGGTACTGTTCAAAGCCTCCCGGGATAGTTTGGGTAGCCGGATGAAAGAGCATCTACGCGATGAAGGCTTTGAGTCATCCCTGAAAAAGGTCAAGAATATCAGGCAATACGAATTATCGGGAAAGACAATCCATTATTCCTTATGCTTCATACTGGTCGCCGCCTTTAGCATTTTCTTGATTTGAGCCGTCTTAGCAACCTTTAAGGCGGTAGCACCATCGCTGGCATGGAGGTCGATATTCGCGCCCTTGGCCAGCAAGGCTTGGACTATCTCTACGTGCCCATTCAGTGACGCGATAAACAAGGCTGTTGCGCCACTTTTAGCTTGAATATCAATCTTTGCACTTCTGGCCAACAGTACCTGCACCGTCGCCTCATGCCCAACTTGAGACGCGATAAACAGGGCTGTTGCGCCACTATTGGCTTGAATATCAATCTTTGCACCCTTAGCCAGTAGGACTTGCACGATCCCCTCATGCCCCTCTTGGGACGCAATATACAACGCCGTTATGCCACTATTAGCTTGAAGGTTAACCTTCGCACCCTTGTCCAGCAAGGCCAGCACAACCGTTTCATACCCGTTTTTCGACGCGATGTACAAAGGCGTTATGCCTATTTTGGATTGAAGGTCGATCTTCGCACCCTTGGCCAACAGGAATTGCACGACCCCTTCATGACCTTTCGTAGTCGCGGCATACAACGCCGATATGCCATCTTTAGTTTGAATATCGATTGTTGCGCCCTTGGCCAATAGGGCTTGCACGACCACCTCATTTCCTTCTTGGGAAGCAATATACAACGCTGTTGCACCGTCTTTAGTTTGAAGGTTTACCTTTGCGCCCTTGGCTAGCAGAATTTGCACGATCTCTACATATCCTTTCTGAGACGCTGCAATCAATGCTGTGTCGCCGTTTCTAGTTTGGCGGTCTACCTTTGCGCCCTCAGCCAGTAGTACTTGCACGACCCCTGCATGCCTTTTTGTAGACGCGGCATACAAAGCCGTTATGCCGTCTCTGGTTTGAAAATCAATCGTTGCACCCTCGGCCAGCAAAGCCTGCACGACTCCTTCATGGCCATTTTTGGACGCAACATACAAAGCCGTTTCGTCTTTATTTGCTAGATTAGCCTTTGCACCTTTGGTTAACAGGGCTCGCACGACCTCCTCATGCCCATTTTCGGATGCAATATACAACGCCGTTATGCCGTCTATAGTTTGAAGGTTTACCTTTGCGCCCTTGGCTAGCAGGGCTTGCACAATCTCTGCATGCCCTTCCTGAGACGCGATATACAATGCTGTTACGCCACCTTTCGCTTGGTGATCAATCTTCGCACCCTTGTCCAGCAGGGTTTCCACGATCTCCACATGCCCTTTTAGAGACGCGCTCAGCAACGCTGTTACTCCATTGTTGACTTGGTGGTCAACATCAGCACCTTTCTCCAACAATGTATGGACTAGCGAAACATCTCCGACATGAGCAGCGGTTACCAAGTCTTGTCCATCACCCGCTTGAGAAATTCCCGGCAGTACGACTAAACTTAAACTTATAATTAGCCATGTAACCAGGAGTGGTCTGACTTCCCTTCGCCTTGAGACGCCCTGGAGATAAAGATACTTCCGCGCCATCGTTTTTGACCTTAACAAAAGACAAATTTTCATCCTCACTTCCCCCAATATTTTATTGGCGCTAGTACTTCAAGCGAAAATTTCAAATGTTTCCACCCATCGCCAATTCATTCGGAGCCGGAGTTTTATCCTACCGTCAGCTTGCTGTAGCCTTGAGTAGCTATTCAAGCGCTTCAAGTTTTCGATTGTCCCATTCCCTTTACCTGCCCCAAAGGAACTAATGTGTCTCTTGAATTGGGCACTTCAGTGTCCATAGTTGTCAATGACGTACGGGCACCTATTTGCCAGTATATGGACTCACCCGTGATACATAATTGTGTGGAGCAGGACCAGTGCCGAACATTCCGTTTCCCAATGGAATGGTTATCATATGCCATTGCGTACTATATTCTAAGACGAGGGCATCTCCGACCTTTATATCCTTTAGCCCCTTGAGGTTGCCTGAATAGATGGTCTTGCCCTCAAAATAGTATTTGTCAATGCCGCCGGATTTCTGGTCTTTAAGGGTTAATATATTTTCTGGAGCATCTATTTTTACCACGGTGCCAGCAATCTTTTCTGGAGCATCTACTTGTACTACGGTGCCAGTAGTCTCCGAGTCCACGGCAGATACTGGGGCGGTGTGCCCTAAAAACAACAACGATACTACAAATACAAATGATATCGCTTTCATTCCTGTCCTCCATCGTGTAAGAAAAGCGCCTTACCAGCCGTACAAACCGATAGACAAAAAGCTAACTCAGGTGCAGCGCATTATGGGGAACTCAATAATAGATTGCAGCGCTTGTGCATTTGTACCTTTAACAAACGTTTTCTGGCAATTTCAGATAATACGGTTGAAATCTGATATTGAACCCAGCAGTCAACATCATACACCTCAGTTTCTTGTCACGGTACTCTTGCCCCCAGACCTGTTTCAAGCGCGATACCGTACTGGCAGACAAACCTTCTGCGTCCGAGCCCACCAAGCACCTTCAGGGTTTCGTCCATCTCTCCACTGGAAATCCCCTTCAGGTACAACGGCAGCGCCGCTTGCAGTGATCTCGCCTTCCTCACATACGGTGGCTCAGATCTGACGACTCCTTGTCATCGACAACACAACGCTCCCTGTCAGTCGGGAATCTACACTGTGACGGTATGTTGTGGCAAACTGCCAGAGACAAGGGCGTGAGACTGTGCGCTTACGATCCACCTGCACGGTTTTATCTATTCCAATCTTACATCATGATCAAGAATCTATTCACAACCCAGATCTTGTGCATTGACAATGATTTTCAACTATTCTAGTTATGTTGTTTTGACCACCATTTCCTCCACTTAGAAGATTTATTTTTACCGAATAAAAAAGATTTCCCTGTTATCCGTTGAAGAGCAACTAATGCCACATCCCTAACTTCTTCAACCTCATCATCAAGTAAATGGATTAGTTCCGATACGCCTGCATGTGAACGCGTTACACCCAGGGCAGCGGCCGTTGAAGCCCGCCTATCTGGGTCATTACTAACAAAATAATCTTTTAATTTATCGATGCTGCATATCCCATTCAAAGCGATCATCAAATGTTTCATAGAGGTTTCTTTCCACTTCTCTGCTATGTCAGTACTTTGCAATCCTAATTGCCTTACAACAATCATGTTCTCGGGTTGCAACATTAGGCTAAGTTTTGCTCTCTGCGACAAAACATCAAATGCATCGACACCGAATTCTCTGGAAATTGTTTTTGCGGCCCATTCACCCTCTTCAATATATGACCCACCGACGCCCCCCACATGACGAGGTGACCAATCGCCAAGCTCCTGTACTAAGGTAATGAGCCTATCACTAGATCCTAGTTTATCCATAATGCCCCTATAAAACCGTTTCTATGCACTCAACACTGATTTACACGCGTTATTACTGAGCTGTGCTTAATTTACAGTCACTTGTTAATATCTAAGAGAACTTCTTCCAAATCGACTAATTCTGGTAGTTTGATACTTTCTGAATATTCTATTTCACTCTTTCCCGCTACAATATTTTTTGAATATTCGTTTGTGTGTAAAATATTAACTTCACCAAATCTGTCACTAATCGTCTCATCGTGAAGATCCAGTTTTGCTCTCAACAGATGAATAAACTTTACTTCATTTTCGTCATGCTTTTCATCTGCACAGATTATTCTGAGGGCCACTTCCAGGACAAGTAGCTCCTGTATTGGGTTCAATTTGTTGTTTCGAAGAGCTTCAAATAGCTCTTCTATTACTTTAGTCCCTTTATCATGAAACTCATCAATTAGCTGGGATAGTTCAGTAGACAGATCTATAGCATCAAAGAATGAAGTATTAGTATCCATAATCTTCATTTCTTCGATTTCTCTTTTATCAATATGCCCATCACACGCCATAGTGCAGAATGCCACTTTGAACAAAAGTTTTTTGAATTCTATTTTATCCATAGCGTTCCTTCCCTAATCTGTACTATGTATAAAGCCAATAGGCCGTTTTTTATTTTCATTGGGCTTTTCTTTTTTACACTCAAGTTTTTCTTTTAATAGTTCATATTTTTGTAATTCTGTGTAAGAGACAGACGGCTGAACATCAGATATAACTTGCTCTAATATTTCTTGCGTTATTCTTTCTTTCTTTATAAGAGCGGCTCTAGAAGCCTGGTCAATAAGATATTTAATATCGCTTGAAACATAATTGTCAGTCAACTTTGCCAGTGCTTCATAATTCACACCAAGGTCAATGGGCCGATCTTTTAAATACAACTCAAACATTGCCACTCTTGCATCATAGTCGGGAGGAGGCAAATAGATAATTCTATCCACCCGCCCAGTCCTCAGCACTGCGGGGTCGATTTTTTCGGGTCTATTTGATGCAGCAATTACAAATATCCCTTTTTCCGAACAGTTAGACATTTGGGCTAGAATTTCATTTACAGCTGAAGCATGCATTTGATGTAAATCACCCTCACGGCTTGGAACGATGGCATCAATTTCATCAATGAAGATTATTGTCGGCGCATTTTCTGCGGCCTCTTTAAATATTGAGGCAATCTTTTCTTCAGTTTCATTTATCCATTTGCTTTTTATGTCAGACGGCTTTAACTGCAGAATATTAAAACCTACCTCCTCTGCAAATCGTTCAGAAATAAATGTCTTCCCGCACCCTGGTGGGCCATACAATAACATCCCATTAGGTATAGTTACTCCATAGCTTTCGTAAAGCTCTTGCTCATTTAAAGCGCGAATAACATCGTTGTATAGAATATCTTTTAAGCTTTGCATGCCCGCAATCGCTGAAAATCCTGCACCTTTCTTTTTGCTAACCTTTTGCGGTGCGTGTTTCCTTTTTTCTCCACCCTCTAAGACAGCCTCTCTTTTAAGCGCCTTAATAAAGTCTTCCGTGTTATTGAATCTATCATCAACATTTATGGCCAATGCCATTTTCATGGTTTCCTTTAAATGTTCATCATTAAATTCCTCAAATCCCCTAATTCCAAAATTTAACGGTTTATTTCTATTGTCATTTATTGCATCAAGGTATTTGTCCTGGGTATGTTGGTGGCTTGGGATTTCAATATGCCAAGGTGGGATACCCATTAACAGGTGATATAGCAATGCACCAGCCGAAAATATATCGCTTTGCGGTGTGAACACCCCATTATAAAGTTCTGGAGCAATATAAAATGGTGACAATTGCTTTATATCAACAGAGTTGCTTTTGCTCGTTATGTACCTTGCATAATTAAGATTCGTCAGAATTGGTATTTCACTCTTGTTAGAATAATCAAGAGTGATGCTGCTTAAATTAATATTATTGTGGATAATTACTTTGGGATGACTGTGCATGACGCTTAAAGCTTCAAGAAGGTGTATAACTATTGGAACAGCAGAATATTGTGAGAATGCACCTTCTCGCTCAAGTTTTTCTTGGAGCGTTTCACCGCTGATAAATTCAGACACTATATAATGATACTTCTGACTAGCCTCCACCATCTCACCACTGTCAATAAGCTTGATAATGCCGTTAGACTTCAATAGTGCCAATATTTCTACTTCAAGCATACTCCCGTGAGAAAAACTGTCTTTTGACAATTTAGAGCTGTTGTAAAGTTTTAAGAAGTACGACTTACCATCTTTACTGTTAACTCTATATTTCTCACAATAATCATCTCCTTCTATGAAAAACCTGACTTCATATTTGGAGTCTATTAGTTGCTTTTTAGCTAGTATGTCATTCACGGTGCTTGTCTATCCAACTAGCTCACTTCCATCACCACCACCAACTATCGCCTTGTCTGCCTCCGGCAACAGTTTAAATAACTCAATAATAATTGGTCTTAATTGTTCTTTTACTGGATTGTTTGCAGCCAATTGCAAACCTCTATCCAAGGTCATTCTGGCCTTGTCTCTATCACTCCAATCTAACGTATCGAATTCGTCATTGAAGTTTTTGAGATACATTATTTCCATTTGGGCACCTAAACCTTCATCAACCAGAGCGAAATCAAGATGACGCATATTATCAATGAGTTCCTGCGCCACTTTTATATTCTTTTCTTTTATGACGCCAGGGATTTGTTCCCTGAACTGTTCTACAAGTGCGCTTGTTTTGTCATTTTTAAAACGTTCGTTTGTCTCTTCTAGTCTATAAAAGACATCTTTGAGTTCTTCTTCAATTTTTGGCCATTCGTTGGCAGATTGAATTTCGTCTAGACTTTTAAGTGAGCGCCTTAAACTATCCAGAACATCTTTTTTTCTATCGTAATCCCCTTTTCCTTGCTCGAATCGTTTTTTAATTTCACGTATTTCGGCATCAAGTTTATCCAGCTTTTCTTTATCATCGTAAACACCTTCTTGTTCTATTAAGTCGAGTGTTTGCAAAGCCTTTCCAATCTCGCTCCCCAACCATTCTGAATCTATCTCTTTTTGTGTCGTTTTGCTTGGGACTTCTATTTCATGGGTGTAATCAAGCGCTGGAAAATATACAGACAGACTAATTCTTTCTGATTCGTCAACTCTTACAGTCAAGTCAACATCACTACCCTCAGTCAGCAACTTAGGCAAATCTTCACCCGTAATGACTACATCATAAACATGTTCATTATGGATTGCCTTAGTTCCATCAGCACCATACTCACCCTGATAAATAGGTATCTTTAATGAGTCTTCTTTTGCGCCTGGTCGAATCTGCTTTTGTGTTTTTAAACTATTTGTAGTCCCAATTGCCGGAGTACTTTGATTCTTTTCTAAGCCTTTTATGCTTCTAAATACAACTTTACCTGTTGTGCGGCTTTTGATTTCAACTCCAAAGAAATACGGCAATGTTGCGCTACCTATCTTCGAACCCTGAATAATTGTAAATTCTGAAGGCTCTGATGGTAATAAATCGCCTTTTTCATCGTATGACAGCACACTAAATGCATTGGGTCTTCCTGAATTCAGCTTTACCTCGATCACGTCTCCATTATCATCTATCTCTGTCTTTCCACTGGACCATGCTGCGTCACTCCTAACAATATCTACAAATAACTTTTCGGGTATATCACCCTCTGTTTTATCCTTTAAAAACTTTACAGTCACAAATTCTTCTTCTTCAACAGTTGTAGCTTCATAACCAAACTCCAATTGGATCTTTGTCTTATCTCTTTGTTGTTCTTTAATTTCATCAGACACATCAACTGTTGAGGCAAATAATGCCGCCCCTTTGGACACAACCGTCATCGGGTCGACACTCAAATCGGGTTTGGTTATCTGTTCCTCAAGCATTTGACGAAGAATAGGGGAATATGTTGGGCCGCCAACAAGTATTAGTGAATCCAGTGAGCTTCCATCTAGTTGATTACGCTTTAACAAGCCATTACAAATGTCGATTGATTTTTGGAATATAGGGCCTAGCGTATTACGCATCATTTCCTGAGTGACTGTGATATCCAATTCAAATTCTTCGCCGTTATCATCTTCGCCTGGTATATCTCCCAAGTCTGATAGAATATTATGGGTGTCACTGAATGACATTTTAATTTTCGTTTCTTCTGCATAGAATTTCATTGCATCCTGAAATATCTTCTTTTTAGCTTCATCTTCTAGAATTAAATCAATAGTATTATGTTCTTCGAAATAGGGAATTATAATTTCATCCACAATTGAGCAGTCTAGATTCTTTCCACCGAGATAATTGTCGCCCTCAGTGTCGATGACTTTCATTATTCCTTCCTCAACTTTGACAAGGGCTGCATCAAATGTCCCACCACCAAAATCAAATACCAACCAGTTACCGTCTTTACTCTTTGCATCTAAGCCATAAGCCATTGATGCCGCGATCGGTTCTTGCAATAGTTCGCAGTGGTCAAAACCTGCTAGCTTTGCAGCTCTTAATGTTGCATCTTTTTGGTTTATGGTGAATTTTGCAGGAACTGTTACTACGATGGATTTAATGGTTTCGTCTGAAATAAATGACTTTAATGATTTCAGCACATCTGAAGAAAGATCTTCTGATGTAAATTGCATGTCCATATTTGAGCAGTAATAATTTTTGTCCGTGCCCATTGTTCTTTTGAATTCGATGAATGAGTTAGTTGCACCTGCATCAAATTCCTTCATTGCCTTAAGTTTGTCACTCTTCATGGCATTATATGCACTATCGCCTATTTGAACTGCTTTTTTCTTATTGATATAAACGCAGGAAGGAATCGTATCTTTCAATGTGTCACTCTTTTTTATTACAGGCTCACCATTCTCCATTCTTGAAATAGCCGAGTTGGTTGTCCCTAAATCAATGCCGTAATCTATTTTAGTTCTCGCCATAATCATTCACCTTGACTGACTTCTATTTGTGCGGACTGTATCATCACGCCCTGATAGTTTACCTGGGGTTTAATGATTCTTGTTATTACCTGCTGGCCCTCATCTAAATCTTCATCAGGAACAAAATTCGCCGTTACCTTCATTCCTTCATTATATGGTTTGTTCAGCATATCGACTATTTCATAACCATTAGAAGAAAAATTGTCTTCAATCCTGGTTACAGATGCAGCGAGTTGTTTTAGCCCCTTTGTTTTCTTATCCATTCGGGTAATGTTCTTTTGTATGCGAACCAATTCATCAGCAACTTTTAAAGCTAGTGAATGGTCTTCTTCTTTATTATCACTCTTAGTCGAGCCGGCAATAATATTTACTTGTGACTCAATTATTTCAATTAGTTTATTGTCAATCTGCACATATTCTTCTTCAAGCACTTTTCTCGTATTATGAAGACTGCTATTTAAATCGATATTTTGCTTAAAGATTTGTTTTTTTAATAACATAAAGAGCAGCAAGGCCAGGAGCGCGACTATTAATATTCCGGTAACCCAATAAAGTGTATTCTGACTTATTATTTCATTTAATTCCGTAAGACTCTGGCTGGTTGAATTCTTAGTTCGTTCTATCTTTGCACCAAGCTCATTCGCGGTACTTTCAACCTTTGCTCCAATCTCAGTTTCTGTGCGCTCAAGATTTGAGGTAACCGCATTAATTCCAATACGCAAGTTTTCAATCTGTAATTCGGTACTCGATTTATGCTCGCTAAGAAGTTCATTTAGCTGTCCATGCTTCTTCTTTAACTCCACAAAATCATGAGCGATCGATTTTTTAGAATTGCCAACTATCCTTCCAAGCTCACCTGTTGTTTTTTCAATATTGCTGATAGTTGTCTGAAGGCTTTCAATCTGTTCATTTGTTATTTTCTTATAGTCATCAAAAGATTCTTTGAGCTGCCTGTGTTTTAATAATAAAGCTGCATCTTGACTATCTACTGGTTCACTCTCTTCAATTATTTCGTTATCTGTAGATTCAAATAACCTGCCTAGACTTTCAAAGAATGAAATTCCTGTATTGCCAGTATTGTCGTCAATGCCAGGCGATTTAGTATCTGTTTGCGCAAAAGCGCTGGTTACAGAAAAGGCTATTAGTATTATAAATATATTTTTCATTATTTTATGTGTTTTACCCATCTATCTAACAGGTGCCTTATAACTCTATTAAGACATTTTTGGTTTTTAAGCATGCGCACCAAATGCGGAGAGATTGCATAATATATATTTACGAACAGCCTCCCCAATATTAGGCGTGATAATCTATCATCACGGTACTTCCTCAGGGCTATTACTTGAGGGTGATTGTAATCGCCATACGCCATAGTCGCGATATAACATCCACCTGAAGAACTCTGTGTATGCTCACTTAACTGCGAGTGCAAATCATTTATTGCTTTTTTGTTCATATTAAACCGGCTGCGGATATCTATAGTCATATCCAATATCTCAATCGTATCGATAGCCGAAATAATAGACGAAACTGTATTTTTAAATGTTGATAATTCTATTGCACCTTGTTCAGCCTTTTCGTGCGCTCGATTATTAATTTCGATTAGCACACCTAAAGCATTATTGGCAATAACACTACTAATCTGTAGATAGAATTCATCATGCGTTCCAAGTTCATTTTTAATAGTCGTTAATTTAGGCTTGCAAGACGTGACTAAATCAGTGCTCGCACTAATTGAAATTTGACCATCCAGGAATTCTTGTAACTTGCGCGTAATAAACGCAACCTCCTCCCCAATATTTTTTTGTTTTTCTCTACTTGGTTTATCATCAACCCATTCTTGAAGAGCTTCGCTGTTTTCTTCAATTCTATTTTTTACTTGACCTGTTGAACCAACAGATTTTGCATATTTCACTATCCTTGTTGCCGCATCCCCTGGATCTACTTCATCAGAATCTCTCCACTCGATGAAATAGTCTATTGAGCATTGTAGTAGCTCATTAGCCAGCTTATTCACAACCATTTGAAATTGCACATCATCCTTGCCTAGCAACGTCTTTAATAATATCGCGTCATTTTTTGTTGCCTTATATAGATCGCCACCATATTCGTCAGCACTGCCAGGCGCTTCATTTCTTTTTACTGCCGTCTTCTCGATTAAATTTTCAATATTTGACAAAGGGGCTTCTGTGAATTTACTGGATATATACTTTCGAATGGTGTTAGGAAAGGCGTCGAAAAGAGAAATCAGGTCATTGGCGCGAAGGCCATTATTGTTGTTTATGTATGGTGTTGCTATTTCAACTATTTCATCAACAAACAGCTTGCTTGTTTCATTGGAATCAATTGCAAAGTCATTTCCAGTAACAAGGGTTGAAAATGTCATTAGACTATCTGAATGAATTAAACGTCTTTTTAATTCGATGCCTTTCTGTAAGCTTTGTAACTGCAACTGCCCATTAATAGTCGATGACGCTATATAGAGCGTCGAAAGATTGTGGTAAGAAGAAAAGTTTTTACTTGACACTTCCCCTTTTAAGGTTTTGTCCCAAACATCAATCGCCTTTTCTGTATTGTTGTCTTTAAGATTATTAAATGCTATTTCATCAAACTGATTGTTATTGACAAACCAAAACAGGGAATAAAGTAATTTCTTATGTGCTTGTTCTATTTTACTTGCTGCATGATGAATATCGTCAATACTTCTAGATAAACCGCCTATGAATTCAAAATCATAGTCGAACGATTTGGTTTTACCGATTTCAGCAAAACGTTTAATGATACCAATCTGCTTTTGCAACTCGCGCTCTGATGAATTCCCCAGCACTCCGAGTACTCTATAAGGATTCTGTTTTATAATATTCATCGCACTTTCTCTTACTGCATTGGTAAGAATTTATTTCTTATATAATTCTACATCCCATATTTAGATCAGCGTGAATTACTGATGCACCCCAACACACTAACCCCAATCATATTTTCGAACTGGTTATCATAGGCTTATAATACCCGCTGTCAATTAATGGTATTATGATATTATAATTTACATCGTCCGGGACTAGCTTTCAGATTTCCGGGGCCACATCTTTCTGCGGCTTTGGGCGAGGACTTAATGGGTGGCCGGGGTGGATACCGTGATGGGTGTCGGTGAAATAAATTGACCGTACCCCTGAATCAGTACCACCTCTGATGTGGGTAAATACTTCGTATCAGGCTGCCTGCTCTGCTAGTAGTGGTCAGGTTTCAAATAAGGAGAGATCCGTGAATAATAAAGTCATCATGTCGCTATTGCTGGCATCTATTTTTATTACTCAAAACTTAATAGCAGAAACTTACGAAGTCCCCCCGTCAAGTAGTACAAATTCACATGTCCCATATATCTCAGATGCAGCGATGGAACAGTGCGTCGAACTTTATAATAAAGCTAAATGGTTAGGAAATGAAATAGGTAGTATCCAAGTCGATAGTTATAGTCAAACATCTGTCAACAATTATAACAAGAAAGTAGCTCAGCATTCTCAAATGACAAATGCCTTCAATAAAGATTGTGCGGGAAAACAATCTGAGTCTGCATATAAGGCTGCACAAAAACTGAACAGTCAAAATAAATCACTGCTGTCCCGTTAACATCCCAGAAATACCATCTGATTAACATCGGGACGACAAAACAACCGAAGCGGTTTTTGGAGAAACATTGAGCACGTCAAGGCTGCTTTGGTATGACTACATTATTCGTTACACTACACTAGTAAGTAGCTAGAACAGAGACTGCTCATTATTGGAGCGCTTCCTCAATGGAATTATTTTTCATATATACGCTGAGCCAAGACTTCCATTTACTAGCATCTATACCTGAATGGCACTTAATTAAGCCCTAGCTTTTTATCATGGCCCCGTTTTTTTATGCTGTCACGTGCTTCCTGCCGAGGCACTTGCATACGAGGATAAGGCTTCGGTCTACGTTTAACCACAC
>QIJM01000661.1 GCA_003232445.1 Paraglaciecola arctica | reverse complement strand
GATTGTTTATCATGCCCTATTCCACTCAAAAGAGTGGCAGATTCAACCTCGAAGTGCATAACCACCTAAGCTGCAATTGCAGCCATGTGTTCCGCCACTAATTTAGCTGGCGTTTAATATCCTAGTTTTTTTTCTTGGTCGATCATTAAGCTCAATGATAACGGCAGATACGTCTTTCGCCGAGACTTTTTTGAAGTCTGTCTTTTTCGGCCAGTACTGTCGTAAAAGGCCATTGGTATAATCCATCAAATATGGGGATCGCCGTCAAGCACTTTTTATTTCTTGTAGTATTTTTTTAAATCACGCTTACATTTGCATCGAACGTGTCGCTAAAAAACGATAATTAATATCTATAATTGGGTGCGGAATGTCGGATAAAGCAACGCGATTTTCGATAAAAAACATATTAATTTGTAAACGAATGAAAGAATTTGGCTGTTAGCGCCTTCTAATATTATTACGTAACAAAATCAATGCACTTAGGCGAAAGATATGCACCAATTTAATACTAAAAATTTCCGTATCATTGGATTATTGACATTATGTTTACTGCATATTAGCTTATCGGCAACCGCACAAGAAGATATACACTCTCGTTGGGCTTCTAATATTCCACAACAAACCTTTGAAGTCGATCATTCCTCTATGAACTCTATATTAAGCTTTATTACTGAAAGTAGACGTAAACAAGACAAATATAGCTACTATAAATTGCGCGGCAAAGGATTAGAATTCGCACAACAATATAAAACCTATTTATCAAGTATACCTGTGTCAAAGCTTAATAAAGATGAACAGTTGGCATATTGGCTTAATTTACACAATTTACTAGTGATTGAAAAAATCACCTTAAATATTAAACAAGCTAAGCGTTTAAAGAATAAAAGAGGCACGCCAAGCAATGTTGGAACCTGGTGGGCCGAAAAAATGGTCTCGGTAGAAGGTGTAACTTTATCGATTGATGATATCGAGCAACATGTATTAGTGCAGCACTGGGCAGAACCACTAGTTTTATATGGTTTATTCTATGGCGTTAAAGGACAGGCATTTAAAGGAATTGAAGCTTTTACCGGCAAAACAGTTAATGCGCAATTGGCGAGTTTGGCGACATTATTCCTTAACAACGACAGTAATGTGGACGTGCGGAAGTCACAAGTAAGGCTATCTAGTTTATTAGCTTGGAATAAAACTCGTTTGTTTGATGATGATGACCAAAAAGTACTCGCGCACCTAAGACAATATGCAACTGACAGCATGGCGGTTGAACTATTGAATGTAACAAGCGTGAGCGATAAGCATGATTTCGATTGGAAACACCTCATAAATTCTGCACCTAGGAAGCAAACTATTAGCGGCGGTGCTAGTGGGGGGGGCTACAGAGGCGGCTCTTAAGGTTTCAAGCCTGAACTAATAGAGATTTGATAGGTGGACTTCGATAAGCGAAAAACTCCCTTAGGGCTTTTGGCATTAGCATTGATGTTGCTATCACTGTTGACCATTTTTGCCCTATCCTTCAAGTTTGAATACAGTCAAACATGGCCCGATAAATACGTGTATTGGTACGTAATGCTGATGTGCGCTGCTGGCATAAGTTTCCTGTTTTTTATTTATAGACTCCACCATGATCAATGGCAACGGCCTTCGTTGAAGATGGTTTTTATAGTTGGGTTGTTGGCTAGGCTATTATTTGTCTCTAGTCACCCCATTTTGGAGGACGATTTTTATCGTTATTTTTTCGATGGTTCAGTTGTGGCTCATGGACACAATCCATACCTTACTTCACCTAATGAAGTGCAGGGTAAACCTTCTATAACGGATACTTTATCCAACCACGAACTTGCTGTTAATGGACAAGCCAATAACATCAATACCAATACTGGTAAAGAGTCTCTCGCCTATTTGAAGCAAGAACCATTATTTGAGCGCGTTGCCTATCCTCATATTCAATCCATTTACCCTCCTGTTGCACAAGCTTTTTTTGGCTTAACGGCTGTTATTTCGCCTTTTGATATACTTGCTTGGAGGTTTGTTTTGCTCGCTGCGGAACTGGCGACAGTTTGGTTATTGTTTAAGCTTCTATCATTGTATCGTCAGTCTACATTACTCATTTCCCTGTATTGGTTAAACCCAATTGTGATTATTCAGGGCATAAATGCAGCACACATGGATCTGCTGATAGTGCCCTTTATTCTAGGTGCGTTGTATTGTCTGCATAGCGCTAAGTATAAGTCCAGTGGTACCTTGTTGGCACTTGCCGTGGGCATCAAACTATGGCCCATTATTTTAGCGCCAATAGTCGCGTATCAAGTTTATATTCGAAACAAGCCAAGCAAAAAAGCGATAAGCCATTTTATGACGGCTTTTGTAGGATTAACGAGTTTGTTGATTTTACCGCAAATTCTCGCGCTCAATTATTTTTCCGGCTTGCATCAATATAGTCAATATTGGCAAGTGAATGGATTTGTGTTTAATGCTTTGGATGCCGGCATCGAATATATACTCAATGATACAAGCTTAAGTTGGCTTGAGAACTCAAACCAAATAGCGAGAATAGTAACGGTGGCAATATTGGCGTTGTTCCTTGTTTATATGATGAAACAAACTCGCTTTGTGGTAACACCGAAAGTTAATAATCAAACTAGCAATAGCCAAAACGCACCTTATTTTTGCGTTGGCTATCAATGGCTTTGGATAATCTTTGCGTTGTTTGTATTATCCCCAACTGGTTACCCTTGGTACAGTATCTGGTTTTTCCCATTACTGGTGTTACATTTCAGAGTTGAGACTTGGGCTATGATATTGTTAACCGCTACGCTTCCATTGTATCACTTACGCTATCCTGCGCCGAGCGAAGCTATCTTTAACAGCATAATCGTTCCCTCCACTTTTGCTCCAATATTGGCTGTAATAATATGGCAATACTTTAAAAACAGAACCGCTGAGCAAGTATAGGAAAAGACACCAGTATGGTTAAAATATGATGCTAGACATATTCAATATATTCACTGACACAGCGGTCGGAAACGCACAATGGGTGTGGCGAAATATCGTTTTTGATGTTCCTTGGCAGCAAAACTATTTTTGGGGCTTAACTATTATATCTCTCATAGTATGGTCGGCAGAATGCGTATTTCCATGGCGTAAAAATCAAGGAGCGTTTCGTCAGGATTTTTGGTTAGATGGTTTTTATATGTATTTCAATTTCTTTGTTTTTAGCATTGTTATCAATGGTATATATGCTGTTTTGGGAGAAGGTTTTGATGTTGTAGATGTCAACATGCAGTCATTAAGTTGGTTTGACCTTTCCAATTGGCATCCATTTTCACAGTTATTAACCTTTTTTGTTTTGCTAGATTTTTTACAGTGGATTACGCACCGAATACTGCATCGTGTCCCATTTTTATGGCGCTTTCATCAAGTCCATCATTCTATTAAACAAATGGGATTTGCTGGTCATTTACGCTATCACTGGATGGAAAATGTACTATATAAACCCTTAAAAACATTAGGGATCATGTTAATGGGTGGATTTGAACCTGAACAGGCTTTTATGGTGCATTTCTTTACGATTGTAATAGGTCATCTCAATCACGCCAACTTGAAACTCGATTATGGGGTACTAAAGTACATCTTCAATAATCCAATTATGCATCTATACCATCACGCTTACCATTTACCGGCGAAGCATCAATACGGTATGAATTTTGGACTAACGCTAAGTGCATGGGACTATTTATTTAAAACAGCGTATGTGCCCGACAGAAATGGAGATATAGAGTTAGGTTATAAAGGTGATTTAACCATGCCCAAGACCTTTTTAAGACAATTAGTGCATGGCTTTAATCAAACGTCAAATTCATCTCAAGTCAAGTCATCGGAAACCTAAATTCGTTACGTTTATTAAAGCGCATTTCCTTGGTTACCCGATTAACACTGCAAATATCACTGAAGTGTGCGGTTGTCATAGTGTTTCTAACAGGTTTATCACGAAAGATAACCATTTTAATGACGTTTGCTATAACACATTGATCCCCCTAAATTTTCACACTAAGATTTGTGGCACGTCAATAGTGCCAACAGCCACTATAAATAAATTTATTAACAAGGAAAAATAAATATGACATCTCTTCGTCAAATTAGGCTTAGACATTCCCTCAGCCCATTTAAAAAACTGCTTGTAGCAACGAGTATCTTCGCCACTCTGGGATTTAGCCAAACAAGCTTCGCGGGCGCATGGGTGGCAGATAAAGGATCGGGTTATGGAAAATTATCTTTAAACACCTACAGTGCTGACGAATTTGAAGGAGACAGTCCTACTTTTGGTGACTTTACTAGCAGTAACGTTACTTATTACGGAGAATACGGTTTAGGTAGTAGTTTTGCACTTTATGGCTCAGTAACTTATCAACAGTTAGAACAGTCTGATAATGTTGGCAACGAAACCACCAGTAATGGCCTAGGCGATACTGAAATAGGTGTGCGTTACCAGTGGCAAGCAGAACCTTTTGTATTATCTACATCACTATTGGTCAAACTACCTTATCTATATGATGAAAATGATGAATTGCCTCGTGGTAATGGCCAGGAAGATATTGAATTCAGAGTATTAATAGGTAAGAGCCTTTATCCTTATGGTTATTTTGGAGTAGAAGCGGGTTATCGAGTCAGAACAGATACGCCGTCTGATGAATACAGATACTTATTAGAGTACGGTGTCGACATCAATGAAAATATTTACTTTCGTACAAAATTAGACGGTATTTTAAGTGCTAATAATGCAGATGATATTGATAATCTAGACAACCAAGTGGGTAACCTGACTCTTTTATCTGAGTTTGACTTAGGTAAAGTTGAATTAACATTGGGCTATAACTTCGGGCGACCCAATAAAGAGCGTTGGGGCTTAGAGTTTACTTATACTAAAGAAGTGTATGGTGAAAATACCTTGCAAGGTGATGGTTTTCAACTAGGACTGACCCGTGTTTTCTAGCGACGTACCTATATGGGCAACCTTAGTGTTGGGCGTTCACTTTAGCTTGTTACTGGTGCTGTGTATTTTTGGTTTACATCGACTGTCTATGGTGTTGCGTTGGTATTTTCATCGCCATGATGAGCCCGTTGCCAATAAGAAATTTACAGTATTACCTAAGTTAACCGTGCAAGTTCCTCTTTATAATGAGCGCACCGTTGCCCAACGAGTTGTCGATGCGGTAGCGGCTTTTGACTACCCAAAAGATCGTTTGCAAATCCAAATTGTTGATGATTCAACTGATGAAACAATCGGCCTAATTGCCGCTAGAGTGACGCATCACAAAGCTAACGGCCTTGATATTACCCATGTGAGAAGAACAGATCGTGTGGGTTACAAAGCAGGCGCGTTAAAACATGCCATGCAATACTCAACGGGTGAATTTATTGCAATATTTGATGCTGATTTCACTCCTCATCCCAGCCTATTGCGCGATACCATCGACCACTTTGCCGACGACGTCGTTGGTATGGTGCAGTATCGCTGGGAACACCTAAACCGTTTCAGCAGTAAGCTTACTCAAACCCAAGCTATGGTGCTTGATGCGCATTTTGGTATTGAGCAAAGAGTGCGTTGTAGCAGTGGTGTTTTACTTAACTTCAATGGCACAGCCGGCATGTGGCGTACTGAAGCTATCATTGATGCTGGTCATTGGAGCGCCGACACCCTCACAGAAGACTTAGATCTCAGTTATCGTGCTCAAATGCGCGGTTGGAAAATGCAGTACTTAAATGCCGTCAGTTGTCAGGGTGAATTGCCAGCCGACATGAATGCATTCAAAAGTCAGCAGCATCGATGGGTCAAAGGTGGTGTTCAAGTTATGAAAAAGCTACTGGGTAAGGTCTGGCGTTCCCCCATTAGTTTTAAAGCAAAGTTAGAAGCGACCTATCATTTATCCAATAATTTGGCTTATTTAATCATGTTGTTTCACACCACTTTTCTACTTTTACCCAGTATTTGGATCAGAGCTTATTATTCAATGGAATATATTTTGTGGTTGGACTTACCACTGTTAGCTTTGTCTTCTGGGGGTCACCTTGTGTACTTGGTTTTTGGTCAATATGCCTTAAAGCGTTCAATGAAAACTGCATTTTTGAATGTGCCTCGTCTGATGTTGTTAGGGATCCAACTGGCTTTTAATAACGCCAAGGCTGCCACCGAAGCGTTGCGTGGTAAAGAAAGTGAATTTGTGCGTACTCCAAAAAGTGGTGATTTAGGTCAAGCAGCCTTGCCTGTGGACAACAGTGAAAATAAACCTTCTGCAATTGCTGAGCAATTGTATAAAACTGTGCCACCCAAAGATGCGTTTGTTGAGCTACTACTTGCCATGATCTACACAGTGGTTTTTTTATGGGCAGTCTATGCGCAAATGTGGTTTGTATTACCTTTTTTGTTACTACTTATGTTGGGGTTTGTTGACGCGGCTTATCATAGTTTTAATGGTCAATTTAAGTTAAAGCAGCAGCCTTAACATAATGACAAACCTGCGTTTTTTCTTACCAGCCTTGTTGCAACCTAAGTCACATCCAACAATACATTACGTCAGTTTGTTATGTGCATTGATAACGGTAGGCTTTAGCTTGTGGTTGAATGTGCAAGATTGGGCACAGCATCACGTTCTTAAGCTAGGCTGGCTGGTAATAAGTCAGTATTGTGTGTTAGCCACCGCCATGTTTACCGCTTGGCTGACGAGCCCTCAAACAAACAAAATAAGCGATTTTAAATGGCTCATTGTTGTCGCTATTGCCGCCAGAGTATTGTTAGTGCCAGTCGAGCCTTACACATCAAACGACGTTGATCGCTATTTGTTCGACGGAAAAATTACCGTCAGTGGTTTTGATCCCTATAGAATTAGCCACGATGCCAAACCTCTTGAAGTGCTGCGCACCCAGTGGCCCACCCCTAGTGAACATGCAAAATATACCACCCTATATCCACCACTAGCAATCGGCCTATTCAGCTTAGCAGCTTCTGCCGGTGTAGATAATGCACTTTTGGCATGGAAAATTTTAGTGACTTTAGCGGGTATAGGCACACTTTTATTGATGCTTTTGGTCTTGAAGCGATACTGTAAATTGCAGCATATTGCGTTTGTTGCCTTATCACCCATATTGATTTTAGAAACCGGTGAAGGCGCACATATTGATATTTTTTCAACCTTAGCTGTCAGTGCCGCATTATATTTTTGGCAGAACAAACGCTTATTTATATGTGGAATAGTATTGGGACTTGGCGGGCTAAGTAAAATGCTGCCGTTACTACTCTTACTGCCCTTGGCATTATCACTCAAACGTTTTTCCAATATGTTTGTATTAGGGCTCGGCGCATTGTGTACTTTATTGGCAGGTTATGGGTTGGCTTATTTATTGGGATTACAACCTATTGGCAGTATTGCTACCTTTTTTAGTAAATGGCGCAATGGATCTCCGCTATTTAATTTTCTCGAAACTAATCTAACACCGCAGTTACTGGTGATCTGCTTGGCACTATTCGTCATAGTGGGATTGGCATTGGTTGTCTATTTCAGTTGGCGCGATAGTGACAAATATCAAGTATTTAACCCCAAGACTTTACAATGGTCATTGATGATCCCTTTGCTTATCACACCTGTGATATTTCCATGGTATTTAATGCCACTTGTTCCCTTATTTGCACTGTCGCCTAATATCTTTATGTTGCTGTGGTTGGTGCTTTTACCTATGTCTTACGAAGTTCAAAATCAATTTGCGTGCTGCGGCATATGGGAGCCTGCCAGTTGGCCAATTACACTGCTGGGCTTGGGGATGTTAGTGGGACTGGTGGTCGACAGAATGGTTGTTATTACTTATAAAAACAGGAACAAAAATTATGCTCAAGCAGCTTAAAGATTATACTCACTGGCTGCATGGTCAATGGCCTGATGGTAAGCCAGAAAAATTGCCTGTATTAAATGCCGATGGTAGCACATCGCTACCGGGTACTTATGTGGTAGGCGATTTGACAGGTGTGCCTCTGCTCAAGTTTTCTGCGGATACCGGTGCCCGAGCCATTCAAAACATTATTGCTGATCCCAGTTTTGCAAAACGTAATATTGAGCATGAACGAGTCGACGTGATCATTATTGGTGCTGGAGTAAGTGGTTATGCCGCAGCAATTGAAGCTAAAAATAGTGGTCTCAGTTTTATCATGCTTGAAGCTAGCCAGGCCTTCTCTACTATTGTGAATTTTCCAAAAGCGAAACCTATTTTCACCTATCCTACCCAGATGCAACCTGCAGGGAAATTGAAGTTTGACGGTGATGTGTCGGTTAAAGAAACCTTATTAGCCAGTCTGCTACAAACAGCAAAAAATGCCGAAATCAAACCTATTATAGCCAATGCCACCCATATCAAGCGAGATGGCAAAGGTCTTATGGTGATGTTAGAAGACAGTGCCGGTTTAAAAGCCCATAAAGTTGTCATTGCCATAGGCCGTTCAGGCAAGTTTCGTCAACTAGGCGTTGAAGGAGAAGAAAAAGCCGTTAACAGGCTGCATGATCCAAAAACATACACAGATAAAAATGTGTTGGTTGTAGGCGGCGGAGACAGTGCCATTGAATCGGCGCTAGCAGTGTCAGATGCAGGGGGGAAAGTCACACTATCTTATCGAAATACAGACTTTACGCGACCCAAACAAGAGAATATTGACAAGCTAGAGCAAGCTGAAACCACAGGTAAAATCACAGTATTAAGGCAATCTCGGGTTAATAGAATTACAGATAATAGTGTCGAAATTTTCACACCAGACAATCATCAAGTATCGATTCAAAACGATGCGGTATTGAGTATGCTGGGGCGTGAAACTCCGCTGGATTTTTTCCGGCGCAGTGGCATGGCTGTTAGTGGTGAAAGTCGTCCTATGGGATGGGTGTTTTTTGCCTTATTTATGGTATTTGCCATTGCATTATATGACTGGAAAAATTTTGGCTTTTTAAATTCGATCTGGTCGACAACAGACTTTCCGAATGCCATGCCAAGCTGGCTTTCGGGTATTAATGCTTGGTGGCAAACACAAGTAGAAGACCGCACCACTTTAATTGGTACCTTAGCTGTGTCGATGAAAAGCCGTTCTTTCTATTACACCCTTTTGTATACATCTTGTATTGGTATTTTTGGTTGGCGGCGTGTGCAGAGGCGTAAAACCCCTTATGTCAAAGTACAAACACTGTGCTTGTTTTTGATCCAACTGATCCCTTTGTTTTTGTTACCTGAAATTTTCTTACCTTGGATGGGATATTTGGGGATGTTTGACGCGGGAATGGGTAAATCTATCGCAGATAGTTTGTTTCCAGCTTATATATCAGTCCAAGAGTTAGCTAACCATCAATGGCCTGAGTGGGGACATCCTCGTGCATTTTGGCATGCATATGGATTTATTCTGGCTTGGCCATTAAATGTATATAACGTCTTTACACCCACACCGATTGTGGGTTGGTTGATCATCAGTGCTATTCAAACCTTCGTGTTGATCCCTTTATTAGTGTGGAAGTTTGGTAAAGGCTCATATTGTGGCTGGATATGTTCATGTGGTGCATTGGCCGAGACTATGGGGGACAACCAACGTCATAAAATGCCCCATGGTGCATTTTGGAACAAACTTAATATGCTTGGGCAAGTACTATTAATCGCCGCGTTTGTTTTACTCATTGTCAGAATTGGCGGTTGGATATGGAGTGACAGTTGGATGCATACCTCATTTGATTTGTTGCTAAAAGGCGAAAACAGCGACTACAAATTGGTTAATCCTTTTAGCTGGAAATGGACGGTTGATGTGCTTATAGGGGGCATTTTAGGTGTCGGTTTGTACTTTAAGTTTTCTGGGCGTACTTGGTGCAGATTTGCTTGTCCCTTGGCCGCCTTAATGCACATTTATGCGCGTTTCAGTAAGTTCAGAATATTCTCAGATAAAAGTAAATGTATTAGCTGTAATATCTGTACTAGCGTATGCCATCAAGGTATTGATGTGATGAACTTTGCCAACAAAGGCAAACCTATGGAAGATCCCCAATGTGTACGTTGTTCGGCATGTGTGTCTAGTTGCCCAACTGGCACCTTAAGCTTTGGAGAGATAAACACTAAAACAGGCAAAATGTTGAAAACTGACACATTAGCCGCTAGCCCAGTACAAATGTCTGAAGTGATATTTCAGGTTAAGGCATAATTTATGTTTAAACAGCAACGAGTTTCGGTGGTGATACCTGCTTTAAATGAGGAGCAGTCTATAACACATGTTATTCATGATCTGTGGAAATTGAAAAATGCAGACGGGCAAAACATTATCGATGAAATAGTTGTCTGCGACAATGGTTCCACTGATAAAACAGCACATGTTGCCTTCAAGGCAGGAGCCAAGCTTGTTTTTCAAAAACAACGGGGTTACGGCAAAGCATGCCAGAGCGCAATCGCAGGATTAGATCCGTGCGATATTGTGTTGTTTGTTGATGCAGATGATTCTTGTTTTATACCTCAGGCTATTGCTCTTTTAGATGCTATCGTTGATGGTGCCGATTTATCAATTGGCTCCCGTACTTTAGGTGAAATTGAGGAGGGGGCGCTCACTCCAGTTCAACTTTTTGGCAATTGGTTGTCTGCCATATTGATCCGATTATTATGGAAACATCCTATTTCTGACCTTGGGCCATTTAGAGCAATAAAGTCCTGTGTACTAACACAGCTTGACATGAAAGATGAGCGTTATGGCTGGACGGTAGAAATGCAAGTGAAAGCGATTCAGCATAAGTTTGTCACGATTGAGTGTGCAGTGGATTCTAAGGTACGTATTGGCACCTCAAAAATTAGTGGCACATTAAAAGGGGCTATTGGGGCAGGATTCGGGATCCTCGGTATGATTACAAAGTTACGTGTTCAACAGGCAAGTTATTTAGCAGCACATACGACCACGGTCAAAACCAAGGATGACACTCGTTTTCAAACGGCTTGCCAAGCGACGTTAGTCATATTCTGTAAACGGCCTTTAATCTATCAGGGCAAACAAAGATTGGCGGCGACTATTGGCGCTAAATCTGCTTTTAGTATTGCGCAAGCATTACTAGACTGTGCCCTTGAAGATGCCAACGCTTGGCCTGGGCAAGTGGTATTAACTATTTCTAACAAAGAGGACGTAGTGTGGGCAAGTTCGCTATTAGACAGACCACATAGTGTTATTGTGCAAAATAGTGGTAATTTAGGGCTGCGTATTAATAGTATCGATAAACAGCTTAGGGCGCTTGGCCACGACAGGCTTGTGTTTATAGGTACTGATGCGCCCATGCTCACAGTTAAACATTACCAACAGACTTGCCAAGCACTGACAATACATGACGTAGTGCTGAGTAATGCAGAAGATGGTGGAGTCGTTATCATGGCAAACTGCCAGCCTTGGCCAGATTTAGAGGCTTTACCCTGGAGTACAGAGTATCTGGGTAAAACACTTAAAGAAGCCTGTGTGCAGGACAATCTAGATCTGGTTTGCATTAGCTCTGGCTATGATATTGATGTTGAGCAAGATTTACTCAAATTGCAACGTGACTTATATAACGACCCTCGTAGTGCCAGGCAAAACCTTTACCAGCAAATTAATATGTTTACCGAAAAGCATCTAGAAATAGAATACGCCCAAGTGATTAACAAATAACTTGTTCAAGTCTGTGGGTGTCTTTTGGCGCTACTTCTTGACCTTGGGTAATCGCCGTCTCCACACATAACATCGTAAGGTAACTATCATCCGCCATGTCTTGCATACTAATGGAGTTATCTTGCCATGGATTCCATACCACTATGCTGTCATGGCCTGAAGATAGTATGTCGGTTTTAATTTGTTCATCGATGATCGTGAGTGTTCTTGGTTGTTGCAGATGTACCCTGTCAGTTTCTTCGCTAAATCGGTACGGTTGCGGTGTGTCGAACATTTGGTAACCACGAGTTTTATCTGAGTATTGCTCAGACAAGCCTAACAACTTACACCTGTTGATATCTGAAATGGCAAAATAACTATGTAGCGCGCAGTTATAAGTTAATGGGGTGTCACCAAGGTTGGTGGTGCGCAATTGTATGTTTAACTGTTTTCCAACATGCACCGCTAAGGTTAGTTGTGCGTTGCCTTCAAATCCATCGCTTGCACTAGTTTGCGGTTTTAGAGTGATGGTTGTTCCAGTATCCGTTTCTTCGGTATTGAGAATTTCCCAAGTTTGTGTACGCACATAGCCATGAGCTGCTACCTCAGTATTGGATGGATGATCACCAAACCACGGCCAGCAAATAGGTACGCCACCACGAATGGGGGTTTTACCGTCGAATAAAGCATTTTGGCTTACCCACAAGCGTTCTCTGTCATCATGTTTTGGTTTGAAACTCAAAATATGCCCACCAAATAAAGAGATTTCAGCGGTGGCAAAGGTGTTATCAATATGTAATAGCTGAATATTGTCTCGAGTAATGATGTTTGTTGAGTCAGTCAGTAGCATGTGAGTTCTCAATAAGGGGGACTAAAAAAGGCGACTTAGATAGCCGCCTTTGTAACATATTTCAGTGGCTAATTGTTAGGATGGATTGGTATTAATTCGGCAAAATATTTATTTGCTGATGTGAGCAAC
>QIJM01000269.1 GCA_003232445.1 Paraglaciecola arctica | reverse complement strand
TCTTATTGAACCCATGCCTTACACCCCTCTTTATTAATGAGGGATTATATCTTAACTCGTGGTCTAGATTATGGGGAGTATCATAAACAACTCTTATTGATTCACTGGAATATTCTTTTATATATTTTTCTGATTGTTGATATTCATAAAGCAATTTAGACGAATCAAGATAATCTAGGCATTTTTTATAACTTCCATCTTCAATCCACCACGCCTTTTTCTTTTCTTCCTCTATATTATTCCAGTAGGCTGCTGTATAGATTGATCCAAGCTCTTCATCAGAAAGCCAATTTACAATTTCCCGCATATTTATGCATTCCTTTGTTTGTGAATTTCGAGAACGAACACTGCATATAGCAGGCGACTGCTAAGTATCCACGAGCTAACCGCTAATAATAAATCGAGCAACGGGGTCTATGCCATATTGAATAGGCAGATGAATTTCAGTTTTGAGCACAAAAAATAGATCATGTTAATAAAATCATCGGCATTTCGATAACCTCTGGTTCTAAAGTGAACCCCATAGTCAAGACATTAATCACTGTGCCAGATAATGTTTTATCTTTTTCTTAATGTGTTAATTTGTGATTTCATAGCAAAAAGATAGCCAGCGATAAATTGCCCAGGAAGAGAAAATAAAACAAAATAATGTAGTGTCATAATAAAAATAATAAAAATACCAAATGCATTAATACGATTAATTCGCCCCAACGCAAAGAACGCCATTAATATAACACCTAAAGCACCCTGAGAAACAAAAAAAGTTAGCCATAAAAAATCACCGCCTAAGTTGCTAGATTTGGATGTCCCCATTAGTAATTCAAAATTATTCATTTTTGACACATGTTGATCAATCTGCGATTGTTTTAATTCTATTAAAAAACTAACATACTCAAAAGATAATTTGGAAAACAATTGAAACTCACGTAAAAGATAAACTAGAAACGCGCTAAAAATAATCACAACAATAAGTTGAAGCACTCTTTTCAAGCTTGAGTTAACAAATCTATAAGCAATATAAGCAATATAAGCAAAACCCCCAGACCCTGATCCAACAAAAATCATTGCTACAAAAACCCCGAACCCAATCATTAAAGTTGGTTGAATAATGGATAGAATTGAAACTAACAAAACCCCTGTAACTGAAGCATTGCCACCAAAACTATACGCTCTTTGCCATACATCTGAAAAATGGGTAAATGCATCTGCTGATGGGTAATTTGGTAAACTAACGGCCGATATCACACTATTAACAAGAATACCCTCTATTATAGTTAGTAAGACTAAAACAACTAACAAATTTCTAAAGCCATATAAGTGTGTTTTATTGCGGAAAAAAAGATAAAAAAATAAAAACCCCCAGTGAAACCTAAAAACCACCAAACTTTCGACAATACCAGAATAAAAAACAGAATAAACAAATAACAATCCTAGGCATATAAGAATCATCCAATCAAACACGGGAAGAACCAGCCGAGTTTTCATCAGCGCAATCAAATATACAACTAAACTTGGCCATCCAATGTAAGAATAAAAAATAGATAAAAAACCGATAGGATTCAATAAAATAGATTTTTTCTTAACCACTTTCAGCGTTTGAATTTTCATCTGCGCAATAATTTTAGTATTAATTTAGATTTAATGAGCGTCAAAAATAACAAGAAAATTAAAAAGTATTCGTAACGCAAAAAAACAATTGACTTGATTTCCCTGATCGCACCCAAACGATCAAGTTTATGCAAAAGGGCTACAGCAGAATAATAATGTATTTTCGCATATGCTAGAATAAACTCGTTTGAATATTTTTCCTGTAAACTGGGGTCTCTATCAGGTATCGAGTCTAAAAATAACTTAATTTCCAATGGGGCTATATTCACTGTTTTTGAACTTCTGATACGAATTCAGGCATGAAAAAAAACATCATTATCTAGATAATATTTTTTTAAGCCCGAAAGCAGATCTAACCAAGTGCTTAACTGAAAAAACAAAATAGACAAAAAGGATCAAAGGGTAAAGCCGGTAATTTTTCATTAATAATAAATGTTTAGTTAGGCAATACATACTACGAAGTTGCTGGCGATTGTAGCCAGAACTGATACTAGAATCATATTTCCGATACTTAACAAGCTCTTCATTAAGAAAACAACATGACTTATCGTTAAGATTATACAAGAATAACCAAAGATAATAATCTTCAACAGCTACAAGATACATGTCTTCATCAAACCTAGCAGAACCTAAAAATTTTCGGCAAACTACCACCGAAGATGTAACTATAGTATTACTCACAATAAGGCGCTTATAATCCTTATATAACAATATTTTCTTTATTTTACTAATTAGCGGCTTCTTTAATACATTATCTGCCGCATCTATAACTTCTGAATCTGTGTGGCAAAAAAAATAATCTTTCTGTAGCATTATATTCAATTGCTTTTCAAGTTTTGTAGGTAACCATATATCGTCAGAATCAGAAAAAGCCACATACTCCCCAACAGAAGAATTAATACCAATATTTCTCGGTTTAGCTGGCCCGCCACTATTCTCTTCAAGAACAAAATATTTAACTCTTTCATCGCGCTTTACATAATTTTTAACAATGATTGCACTTTCATCTGTAGAGCAGTCATCGACAACAATTATCTCAATATTCTTGTATGTCTGACTTAAAATTGAATCAATTGTCTGAGATATATATTTATCCGAATTATATAAAGCCACAATTACACTAACTAAAGGTTTTTCAACATTAACCATCAATTTACTACTTTTTTCATATATGACTTACGCATTTCTGCAAATATTTTCAAAATATGGAATTGATTTGATTAACCCTTGCTCCAAGTTTATTTTAGGTTTCCAATCCAAACTTCCTTGAGCAAGAGAGATATCAGGCTGACGTTGAGTCGGATCATCCTGGGGTAAATCTTTAAAAATTATTTTTGACCTTGAATTTGTTAACTCAATAATTTTCTTAGCCAGCTGTAGTATGGTAAATCCACTAGAATTCCCCAAGTTAACCGGACCTATAAAGTCATCTGAACTGCCCATCACCTTCACAATACCTTCAATCAAATCACTAACATAACAAAAACTTCTTGTTTGATTCCCGTCTCCATATATTGTTATGCCCTTCCCCGTTAATGCTTGCATAATAAAATTTGACACCACTCGCCCATCATTGGGATGCATTCTTGGGCCATAGGTATTAAATATTCTCGCTACTTTAATTTTTATTTTATGCTGCCGATAATAATCAAAAAACAATGTTTCCGCGCACCTTTTTCCTTCGTCATAACAAGACCTAGGCCCTATAGGATTCACGTTCCCCCAGTAACTCTCATTTTGCGGGTGAATTTTTGGGTCTCCATACACTTCGCTTGTCGATGCTTGAAATATTTTTGCGTTTGTTCTTTTTGCTAGACCCAACATATTTATTGCACCATGCACACTGGTTTTTGTTGTTTGCACTGGGTCATGTTGATAATGAACCGGAGAAGCTGGACATGCAAGATTGTAAATTTCATCCACCTCAATATACAATGGAAAGGTCACGTCATGACGCAGCAGCTCAAAATGATGATTATCCATTAGATGTAAAATATTTTCTTTTGTGCCTGTAAAAAAATTATCAAGACAAATAACATCGTTACCCTCATCAAGCAAGCGTTCACATAAGTGTGAGCCAAGAAATCCCGCCCCTCCAGTAACTAAAACTCTCTTACAATGATAATTTTTCAAAACCAATGTTCCTTAAATATTCAATACAACTAACCACACCTCAAACTATTTGCAATAAGTTGAGGCTGTGATCTCAGGAAAATAATCCAAATTCAAATAGCCGAAGACTTTATAGTTAACATAATAATACCACCCTTGCCCAATCATGGTACCAACCTATAGCGACACCCGCTAATAATTCATATCCACGCTGAATAAAAATGGAGTGATAACCTAATTTGGTGTTTCATGACTTGAAAAAAAGTGCCGTATCTGCTTGATGATAGCTAGCAGACCATGTAGTAGCTCAGGCCAGATTTGACTATGGACTCTTGTTAAACACCCTCAAATTTATTTGCTTTTCAGGTTTGTCATTTTTTATCAACAACTCTCTCCATCTAGGCAGCTCTGAATCAAGATAGAAATAATCTTTTCCCTGACCTTCAATTTCTTTCATCTGACTAATACTATTTAGCGCAGCCGCTAGTTCTTCAGGTGCACTAACAAACGAAACATCCACACAACCCTTAAGTGGACTCAAATTCAGCTTAGCCGGATCAAAAATAGTCACAACAGGCTTACCTGCACAATAGGCATCTACCGCTGCAGATGTAACGCTACTGGTGTAAACCACCGAACAATGATTTATTAACATGGGTATAGGCTTATTTGTTACAGTAAGATCAAGTTCAGGATAGTCCTTTGCTAGAATTGGGCACGCTGGATGGGGCTTAACTACATATTTAATTTTAACAGTGATATATTGCGCTGCTTTTCCAAGCAAACCCATCTGTTGATGAGTATTATTTTCTAGATAGTCACCAAGCACAAGAACTGTCCATTCGTGATGTCGAGCATCATTTGTTTCTCGATCAAACTTATGCTTGTCTATCAAATGAAGATAACGCAAAGCTTCTACTTCAACCAAGCTATTCTCAGGATACCCACTAATCAAAAATGCTTTTTTGGCTTCTGCACCATTAACACAGACATAGTCAGGTAAAGGAAGTTTACATTTTCTAGTGGAACTATTTGAGTTTAAACTAAAGTAATATCTCAAATCCCAATATCTCACAGTGGAATGAGCTACACCTAATAATTGGTTACTATGTCCCGCATTACGCCAGGCATAAATAAAACCAAATTCCCACCCCTGATTCTCTTGCAAATAAAACCCTTTATTTTGAGCCGGTAGGGAATTCATGGCTTTTTCAAAAAGAAAAAAATAAAGCAAAGTGCTCATTGCCGTAATTCCTGCTAAGGATGCCAGAAAATCTCTTTTTAACAGCGGCCACAGATAACCGCACTTCTCTTGCAACCCTTTTTCCAATACCCCCTTTAACTTAACAGTTCGGTACCAAGATCGACTGGCACCCCACACCACACCTAAACTAATAAATGAATCCAACACCACATGGTTCTGGCTCCTTTTGTGGGACTGATTAAACCGCTCAATCATTTTTCGTGCTGCTGAAGCATTTGGTAATAATTCACTTTTTATATACATATGCAGCCAATTACTTGAAATCTGTTCTTTATCCAGCATATTCGGCAGTTCTGTCCAATATCCGCTTCTGTAACAGCCCTGTTCAGCAGCTACAGGATCTAAATTAAATAGATATGAAATAAAAGTAATCGCTGCACGAGAGTTCTTCCACCTTTTGACACCCACCCCTCTTAATGACCACCTTGAGATAATATGATTAGCCAACCACATTAATGCTTGTGCCGTATGAGGTAACCGACCAACGATCCGCCTTACAAGACTTTCTTTAGTTTTTTTCTGGGAAAGCTTTCTCCATTGAAACCCTATACCAAGCTCAATAGCTAAAAGCTGCATCGCATCAGCTAATTCGCTATTTGAAGAAACAAGCGAGATAGTTGAAATTTTTTTTGTTGTAAGCCAATCTCTGAAAATCATTAATTTGATAATATTATCGATCTGAGGTGATTTTGAGTAATTACATTTCTCTGTTAGAAGCGTCATCCACCAACAGCTAAATCCAGGCCGTATTTCCAAGTGATCAATAACTTGTTTTCCACCTATTTCGGCCTCTCCTAAGTCATGGACCAAAGCTAAATATTTTGACCTCAGACAATCGGCGTTATCTTCTACAAGTTGAGGTACAGAGACCTCGGCTTGGCTAGCAACAAAATAACTTTGCCAAAGTACAACATCACCACGTTCCAATGGCAGTTGTTCACTTGTATCCCAAACTAGTAAAGAAGCATCATTTACCACAAACGAGTTTAACCCCTGACTCTATAATATTATTTTTCATGTCAACGACAGGCCTCACTCATTAGCATTTCAACTTTACGCAAATCATCAGCTGTATCCACGGATTGTACCTGATATTTAGTCGATACCATTTTTACTTTCAGTCCATTCTCAAGCACGCGCATCATATCAACAGACTCTACAATTTCTAACGGTGTTGGCTCCAAGGCTGTGTATTCAAGCAAGAAAGCCCTTGTAAATGGAATAATACAGATCTGTTTTTTCATAGGTATTTGTTCAGTCTTACTGCGAGTTGGTATCGGCTCTCTGGAAAAACAGATCGCGTTACCCTGCAGATCACACACCACTTTGATACAGTTTCTATCCTCGAATTCGTCGATAGTTTCAATATCACCCAATAGGTTTACAACTAAAATATTTGGGTCATTCAGCATTGGCGTTATCGCCTCAGTAATCATATTTGGGTGTGTCATAGGCTCATCACCTTGCACCATCACTACAATATCGTATTGGATTCCATCTTGCCCTTCTAAATATCCCAATGCTTCTGCGCAACGATCAGAAGCGCGCTCATGATGATTACCAGTCATCACTGATTGACCTCCGATTGATTTAATATAATCGGCAATTTCCTGATCACAAGTCGCAACAACTACTTTAGTCAAAAGATCACACTGTGCAACTCGTTCATAAACATGCCCTATCATAGGCTTTCCAAGAATTTTTGCCATAGGTTTACCGGGAAATCTACTGCTACCCATGCGTGCGGGAATTAATGCCAAAATATTCATGTTTATCCTATTTTTTATCCGCTAAGGCTTTTGACAGCAGACCATCATATGAGAACTCCAACCCGTGTCTGATATCATTTCCTGCCACGTTATTTTCTCAGCTTCAGTAGCATATGTTACGAATGTCTTTAAAAAACGATCCTTAATTAATTCACGATTATTACTTAAAATATCAATGTCCAACTTACCTGGAGTAGTCACTTCAAGCAACTTTAAACCCACTCTTTCTAACAATAGTTTCACAGAGTGTGGATTTAGAAAATTCAGGTGGTGAGGGGGGGACACAGATTTAGAGTCTTCCCACAATACTTGAATATCAATACCTGTACCAGAGAGCGTCGTGAATATAAACAAATCTCCAGATTGCATAAGCTCGGATAACTGCTTAAGAAACAATGCAGGGTCATGTAAATGTTCGAAAAGTTCAAAACTTACAAATGCTCGCTTACTATTGGGTAAATCATTATCTTTCACATCCTCAAGAAATTTCTCAATGACATCAATCCCTCTATCGCGACAACTGTTCGCAAGATAGGGACCCGGCTCGATTACCATTACAGAGTTTCCAGACAAAGACTGCATTTCTTCTGCAAAAATGCCATACCCCCCTCCAATATCAATAATCTTCTCACCACCATCACCAAAACGTTTAATTATCTGTTGAACCTGTTGAGCCTTAGGTTTCCAGAGTTTTTCACGTCGAGCATTTGCTGTAATTTTATAAAAAGTTGTTGCCCAGTATTTAACTGATGGCGCCTCTGTGTAATAACGATTGAACGCTTCACTTGCTGGCCTGGGCGACACATAGAGAGTGCTGCAACTCGGGCAGAGCCTGTAACCAAATCCGTTCTTTGTAAAAGCATGTTTGCCCTCACTCTCACACGCAGGGCATTGCACTGAATTATATAAAGCATTCTCAAAAAAAATTTTTGTATCAATTTTAGCTAACTTTAGATACTCATCAAAAATTTCTTGCGGCCGAATTTCTTCTTCTTTCATAGATAAGCTCTAAGTTGGTTCATTATTAGCTCATTTCCAGCTACTGTAAAATGAACAGCGTCATAAGTTTGCTCAATATCAAACACACCACAGTCGATTATTATTGCACCCGAAATTTGCCTATTAAATTGATTTGATTGCTCTATGCCAGAAAAAAAAACTGCAGGCCGATCTCTCTGAATAGAAATATCTTCATTCACGCTTGGGGTATTCAATACAATAAGACGGTTACTGTCAGCGATCCCCTGAACACATCGAAGATAATCCCTGCTATATACCATCGAATATAACCCCTCTACCTCTCCATTACTCAAACAATAATTTTGTTCAAATTCCACTTCTACCGTACCAGAGCCAAGACAATACTCTACTTACTCAATTGCTTCATCAAGCAATTTTTTTTTCTTTGATATAAAATCCACAAAACCCATATTGGTTACGATGCTTTTTGGATAGATCTTATTAATTGAAAGGAAGTTAGATAACGTTGCCCAGGTAGTAAGATTCAAAGGTCTACAAATCGCGATATGCTTTTTCTCACCTATATATTCCAGAATACGTTTCACCAAAGACTTGTCAAAACCTTTACTAATTCCTCTGGAATCAAAAAAAATCAGATAATCAATGTTTTTATCAATTGAATTAGCGCTAAGAAAAAAATCAAAACCAGTATGAACCTTATTACCAACAAACTTCAACTTAATGCCATTATCAGCACGTACTTCGAGGATATTATGCATATACATTATGGACAGGGATTGACTACCAGCTCATTTAAAAAAACACTATCAATCGAATAAGCGATAAAACGATAACCACCATCTATTTTATTACGTAATTCATCACCATCTGGATTAACTACATGCAATCCACATGGCATAGCAATATTATCAGCTTTATTTTTAATATCTGTCATTACATTTACAAAATCCGGATGATCAAACTGCGCAATTAATCCCATTGACGCAGATAAATCATAGGGGCCGATCAAAATTGCATCTAAACCTACAACGTGTAAAATATCATCCAAATTTTTGACTGCATTCAGATGCTCAATCATTGCAACAAGTAATGGCTGCTGAGCTTCCTCAATATAACTATCAAAATGCTTACCAAACAGATTTGCTCTGGAAAACGCCACTCCACGTTTACCGGCTGGTGGCCATCGAACTGCATCTCTAACCGCCTCTAACTGAGCAGCATTTTCAATCATCGGAACAATAACCCCGCCAGCTCCTGCATCCAATGCTTGTTTACAATCTTTGATATGACCTTGAGCCAATCTCACCATTGGTAACGTACCACCCAATTCCAATGCTCGAAAAAGATCCGGTAATTGATGTACAGAAATCGCTCCATGCTCCATATCCACAGCCACCCAATCGTAACCTGCCTGCCCCATAATTTCAGCAATAGATGGATGAGGAATTTGAATCCAGCTTCCAATGCTAAACCCACCGGAATCGAGCTTTGCTCGAATAGCTGTTATTGCCTCAAGTCTATTCATTTTGAAAATCATCAATCATTGGGCAAATCAACTTTTCTTGTAGAAAACGGTTCAAATTAGTTCGTCGCAGAACAAAAGGCACTTGATTAGCCTTAGCCGCCTCGTAATCGCTGCTGGAATCACCAATCATTACAGCTTGTTCAGACTTAATTGAGTACTCAGCAAGTAGAGACTTAATCGCCTCACCCTTCTTTGTAGGCGCACCAACAACCTGAAGAAAATATTGTTTTATTTGAAGTGTGCTCAGTATTTCTTCAATCTCAGATTGTGGCGTCGCGGTGATCACAAAGAATATTTGATTCTTTGTGTTACGCTGAATGTAGCCAAGCACACCTGGCACCCACGCAGATTCAATCACATTTTTCTTGACTAGCTCAGAAAATTTCGCTGAATAGTCATCGACTAAATCCTGCGATGGATATTGGCCAGACCATTTGATATAAATCGGGAGCTTGTCAAAACGGGACATCCCCCCATTCGCCTCATGGTGAGTTCTGACCTTTTTAGCAACGTCACTACCAAATGAATTAAATAGTCGCTCAAATGCCTCAGATTTCACTTCTACCGAGTCTTTGATAACGCCATCAAAGTCCCAAAATATAACTTTAGAATCTTCAATCAATTTTATCATGTGCATTTTAACGAGACCAAATTTGATTCCAAACTTTTCCACCACCAAATGCATCTTTATGTGCGAACATATTAGAATGTCTTTTTTCTATTAATTTTAAACCCGCACCAGAAAGTAAGCCATGACATCCATCTGCCTGCCTGTGCTTTGAACTCATCATTTACCTCAATTAGCACACCCTTGGTCCGCTGAAGGATATTACTACCACCTCCCAAAATTAAATGTTCAATTCCATCAACATCGATTTTTATGTAATCGGGACTAGGAATTTTTAATAATTGAACAGAATCGTCCATACTCAAACCAATAGTACTAAATTCAAAAACTTTATCTAATTGCTGCCCATCATGGCCATAGCTCTCTCCAAATGTAGACAAAGCCCCACCCCAATCTGTTGAACTCATATTCAACTTACTAAATCGAATCGAATCTGATAGCGGCAAAGGCACAATTACCACCTTCTCAACCAAGTTATTAATGAATACATTTCTCGCAAGAAGCTCTAAATTGAACACTGATGGCTCAAACGCAAATACATCGCAATCTCTTTGCGTTGCCGCATAACAACTATAAAGACCAAAATTTGCCCCAATATCCCAAAAAATACTACCTTTTGGAATTACATCAATCCATTCTAATGTTTCAGGCTCCTTTATGCTAAAAGAGTCTGCACGAAAATAGTTCAACCTATTAGGGGTCATGAAACTCAGGCTACAACCATTGTGGCGTACTGTTTTCTGCACTTGAATTGACTTATTAACAAACTCACTTTGCAAAAACCGACCGACTTTAAATCGACTCAATATTGACACAACACTAGCCATTGTTTTTTTCACACATATCTTAGCAAGTGCTTTCATATTTACTCTTTACCTATTTTCGTTACTTATTTCATCAATTATTTGCAATAACCCTTGCCCAAGATCCACATGCATTGGCGGTATAAACTTTCTACCCAGTTTTGGCTGGTAAGAGTAAGGTGTTCTTATATAGTGACCTGCGTAGCTGCCATCAATAAATTCAACAGATTCTTCTGGCATACCAAGGATTTCTGCCAGCATCTTCAACATATCGAGCACACGCATCGGTTCCTGGCCAGTCAATACAACACTTTCATTTTGAAATTTATCACTGAGTGCATCAACACTTGCTTGGGCAGCATCCTCCACATGAATATACTCACGCATAGAGTCCGGATTACCTTCGTATCGCACTTTGCCATTTTTTAGCGCCGAACGAACAATTCGCAAGAGACCATTAGTCTCATCAGCTCTCGGACCGTAAAGCGAACCATATCTCAGAATAGTGTAATCTAGCCCAAAGACACGTTGATATTCCTCAACATAGGATTCAGAAGCTTGTTTGCTACATCGATAAAATCCGCCTTCTCTACTATGAACATAAACTGTACTAGCATAAATAAAGCGATTCACACTATGCAGACGACAGGCCTCCAGTACATTCATATTACCAAGAATATTGATATTAACGGTCTTGATTGGCTGCTTAAGTGCTTGATTGAGATCTGCCAGAGCTGCAAAATTATAAACCACATCAGCACCAACAATGGCTTGATTCAGCTTCTCCTCATCCAGAATATCACCAACCACCATTCGCTGGTCGGCACGAAGCCATTTAGACTCACTGCAATCATAGATAGTGACCTGATAATCGGCATTACTCAAATGGTCTGCAACATGAGAACCAATAAAACCACTGCCACCGACGACGACTGCTTTCTTCATCACAAGCCTTGCCTTTGAACCTCAAACTCATTTTCTGGCACCCCCCCTTCCAAGGCCGTACCTGTCAAGAAGCGCACAGCCTCTTCCGTTGCCTCGATTTCCATACGAATGCGACAATCAACAGACATCGATCCCATGTGTGCAGTCAATATACAACGCTGAATTTCACTAAGTTGGCCAGTATATGGTTCAAAATCGAAAACATCAATCGCAGCGCCGCTCAAATGACCAGCTAGCATAACGTTATAAAGATCTTGCTCGTTGATGATACCACCACGCGCTGTATTAATAATGATCGCATCCTCCTTCATACCGAGAAGCTGCTCTTTCCTAATCATATTTTTGGTCAAATGAGTAAGTGGCAAATGCAAACTAATAATGTCCGCCCGTTGATAGATCGTCTCTTTGCTCACCCACTCTAATTTAAACTCACGATCTAACTTAAGATTCGGCATCACATCATTAACTAGAATCTGGGGTGTACCAAAAGCTTTTGTTCTGTTCAGCACACGGGTACCAATGCGCCCAACACCAATAATGCCGATCGTCACTTCTGCTAATCTTCTGCCAAAAAGTCGACGCCATCTGCCATCGTGCATCTCCGAGTTAGAAACATGAACAGAACGCAACAACGACAACATCAAACCAAGCGTAAGTTCCGCAACCGCTGGGGCTGGAGCATCAGGTGTGTAGGAAACCGAAATTCCACGCTCTTTCGCCGCAAGCAGATCAACGCTATCCAATCCAATTCCGACACGAGAAATCATCTTGAGCTTGGAAGCGCGATCCATCACCTTAACCGTAATCTGCTCGGTGCCCGCAATGATCACATCAAAATCAGCAACCATCTCTGCCAACTCATTCTCAGTCAGCTTTTTATTAAGCGGATTAACCAGATATTCAATACCCGCATTTTCAAGAAGCTCAAAGGGTAACCGGTTTTTGTCACCAAAAGGGACTGTGGTTATAAGCGCCTTAGGCATAAAGTGTCCTCATATTGCAATATTTATGCTGATTCGAATTTTTAAAAGTATGT
>QIJM01000037.1 GCA_003232445.1 Paraglaciecola arctica | reverse complement strand
ACAACTTGGGGATTTTGTCCCTTTATGGAAGGAATGTTATAGATCAACTTGATATCAATATTATGCTCAGCAGCAAAACCGTCTAAGACATATTTAAACTCTCCCTCAGTTCCCAGCAAACTGTTACATACAAAAGGTAAATTCAGGCTAACAACCCTACCTTTAATTGCAATGTAATGAGAGCTTTGCTGAATGTTGGAAAAGTAAGCAGGGACAATTTTTTGCAACAGAATGGCAAGCATAGAACGGATGCTCGTGATCCAAAGAATGGGAATTAACTAAAAATATCTTAACCTATATTGGGACGCTGTTTTGCCTTTAGGAAATAATAAATTGCCGCTCCCATAAATGAACCGGTAAACCAGCCATAATCATAAAACCAATTCATATAGCCCGTCATTAACGTGAAAAGGGTTAAGGCAACAGGCACAACAAAAGCAATCATTCCCTGAACATTCACATCGGCATATTTCCCGCCGCGCAGGTATAAAGAGACCAAATCAAGTTGCTGTTTATTGATCACAAAATAATCCACTATCATTATCCCCGCTATGGGGCCAAGCAGACTCGAATAACCTAATAGCCAGTTTGAATAGAGCGATTCAACACTGACATCTGATTCTACCCAGTGCATTTTTTTCAACAATTCCCAACTCATCATTAACAGGCCTATTAAGCCCGTTAACAACACCCCACGTTTTTCACTAATGAACTTTGGCGCCACATTTTGGAAATCATTGGTCGGAGAAACAATATTCGCTGCACTATTGGTAGATAACGTGGCAATAATGATTAACAACATGGCGATACCCACTAACAACGGGCTGTCTATTTTACCAATCAGGTTTATAGGGTCGGAAATAGTCTCGCCTACTAAAGCTGTGGAAGCGGAGGTTAATATCACACCCAAAGATGCAAAGAAAAACATGGTCAAGGGCAAACCAACCACCTGACCCACAATTTGATCTTTTTGAGATTTAACAAAACGACTGAAATCAGGAATATTCAAACTCAACGTCGCCCAAAAACCCACCATAGCGGTTACACCCGCCATTAAATAAGGCGCTGCAGAATCGGCCTCGGGGCGATTGGCTTTAGTGGCTAACACTTCACTTAAGTCAATTTGAGGTAAGGCCCAAAACATCAACCCGACTCCCACCAATAACAATAGCGGTGCAGACCAGTTCTCTAGGTGTTTAATCGCATTGGCACCTTTTAACACTACATACAAATTCAGCGCCCAAAACATAAAGAAACCGTACACTTCGCCAGCACTGCCTAGCGCCGCCCAGCTGGGGGAAAAAGCCGAAAGCAACAAATGGCAGGCAATGCCACCAAACAGGGATTGAATACCAAACCAACCGCAAGCCACAAAAGCTCTGATCAGACAAGGAACATTTGAGCCATATAGACCAAACGAGGATCTAAGTAATACAGGGAAAGGAATACCGTATTTAGTGCCCGAAAAGGCATTTAATGTGAGTGGGATCAACACAATCAGGTTGGCTATCAAGATGGTGAACAGAGCCTCCATTACCGACAGGCCAAAATAAGCAGTTAACACACCACCTAATGTATAAGTAGGAACACATATGGACATGCCCACCCACAATGCCGCAACGTTACCTTTGTGCCAGGTACGCTGGGCTATTTTTGTGGGTGCGATATCCTGATTATACAGAGGGCTATTACGTACATCCTGTTGTACATTTAATTCAACAAATTCACCTACTTCATGGGTAGTAGATACTAAAGAGGGTGTCTCAACCTGTTGCCCTTGCATAAAATTCATTCCCCTTTATATCCAGCAAATTAAGTACGATGGTTTAAGCAATTCATTTGCCGCCCATTCTTATTATTTATGTTTTCTCGACCCAGTTATACCGTGTAACTTGCTATCCTTAGCAAGAATTAAGTTTATAACATGACTAAATTTCAGTGAGTTTTCCGTAAGTTTCAGGACGTCTGTCGCGATAAAATTGCCATACTTTTCTTACCTCATCGATCATATCTAAATCAAGAGTCGAGATAAGTAATTCGTCGTTATCCTCGGAAGCCTCATCAATAATTTCACCTCTTGGATTAACGTGATAACTGGTACCATAAAACTTACCAATGTTCCAAGGTGCTTCTGTACCAACACGGTTTATGCAGCCCATGTAATAACCATTAGCCACTGCGTGTGCAGGTTGTTCTATCTTCCATAGATGCTGCGACAGACCAGCGACTGTAGCTGACGGGTTATAAACAATCTCGGCACCATTTAATCCCAAAATACGCGCGCCTTCAGGGAAATGTCTGTCGTAACAAATGTACACACCAATCTTGGCATAACGAGTTTGGAATACTGGGTATTCTGCATCACCAGGTTTGAAGAAAAACTTTTCCCAAAATCCATTGGTATGAGGAATTTGTTTTTTGCGGTATTTACCTAAATAGGTGCCATCTGCATCTATTACCGCTGCAGTATTATAATAAACACCAGGCTGAACATATTCATAGACAGGCACTATCATGACCATTTCATATTTTTTGGCATACTCTGCCATCAAATCAGTCATGGGCCCGGGAACGGTTTCCGCAGCGTCATACCAACGCACATCCTGAGAAGGGCAAAAATAAGGACCATTGAATATTTCCTGCAAACACAGAATTTGCACACCTTTTTTGCCCGCTTCTTCAATAAAAGGAAGATGATGATCAAGCGCAGCTTGCTGAATATCTTTTACTGGCACTGATTCATCATTTATTGGGTTGTGGCACTGGATCAAACCACTGATTACATTTCTTGGCATAAACTATCTCCGTCAATTATTCTAATTATTTGGCTTCTCGAAAAGGATTAGCAGGGTGGTGTAACCAACTCAGGTGCTCCTCCCCAGTATCAATATCTTGCATAACTATGGCGTCGGGTTCTGGGCACGTCACTTGACACAAATTACAACCCACACATTCTTTTTCAATCACTGTATATTCATTGCCGCCATTTTTAGCCGTTTTTAGAATCGACTGATGGGACGTATCTTCACAAGCGGCAAAACAACGACCACATTGGATACAATTGTCCTGATTAATATAAGCTACCCGTTTGTAGTTCATATTCAGGTGTTTCCAATCTGTAGTATTAGGTATGGCCATACGACAAAAGTCGTCAATTGACTCATAGCCCTTTTGATCCATCCAATCACTTAGACCATCACATAAATCGTCGATGATTTTAAATCCAAACAACATTGCTGCAGTACAGACCTGCACGTTAGCCGCGCCCAAAGCGATAAATTCGGCAGCATCGCGCCAATTAGATATACCGCCTATACCCGAAATGGGTAATTGCGCAGTAACAGGGCTACGCGCAATTTCTGACAACATACTAAGCGCAATAGGCTTAACAGCCGGGCCACAGTAACCGCCATGTGTGCCTTTACCGTCAACACTGGGCTCAGGAGACATGGTATCTAAATTAACCGACGTAATAGAATTGATCGTATTAATCAAACTAACTGCATCTGCCCCACCGCGTAAAGCGGCTTCAGCAGGCAAACATATATCAGTGATATTAGGAGTAAGTTTGACGATAACGGGCAACGAACAATATTGTTTACACCAGCGCGTAACCATTTCTATGTATTCTGGCACCTGACCCACCGCAGCGCCCATGCCTCGTTCAGGCATGCCGTGAGGACAACCAAAATTCAGCTCTATGCCATCGGCACCTGTTGCTTCTACTTTGGGTAAAATTGCTTTCCAAGCGTCTTCTTCACAAGGCACCATAAGGGAAACAATCATTGCACGATCTGGCCAATCTTTCTTAACCTGGGTAATTTCATCTAAGTTAATTTGTAATGAGCGATCGGTAATCAGCTCTATATTATTAAAGCCAAGTACTTGCCTGTTTTGACCGTAGTGAACACCGTAACGAGACGACACATTTATCGGTGCAGGATCTTCACCCAAGGTTTTCCACACTACGCCACCCCATCCGGCTTCAAAGGCACGGATCACATTATAGGCTTTGTCAGTAGGAGGTGCTGAAGCTAACCAAAAAGGGTTAATACACTTAATACCTAAAAATTCGCTGGATAAATCTGCCATTATTTCTTTTCCTGCTGCAATAGTTGATGAATAGCCAATGCCGCTTTGTTTCCGTGGTCAACTGCTTCTACGACTAGGTCTTTACCCTTAATACAATCGCCACCAGCATATACCCCTGGAATAGAGGTTTGGAAAGTATCGTCTACTGCCAAGCGTCCACTTTTACATAAACCCGGACGTTCAGTGTCTTGCTGCAAAAAGCTCGGATGCAACGTTTGCCCTATCGCTTTAAATACTACATCACAAGGTATACTGATAACCTCATCAGTTGCGACTAGCTTTCCTTGTTCGTTGGTCAAAGTACGATTGAATTCCATCACATCAATGCCATTTTCATCACCCAAAACCTGTTTGGGTTGAGCGTTACACACAAATCTAACTCCGTTAGTTTGCGCTAATTTCTGCTCATGCTCTGATGCGCCCATTGCCTGCTGATCTCGACGATACACCATAGTCACATCGCCAGCCCCAAGCTTTTTACTTTGCACAGCAATATCTATCGCCGTCATACCAGCACCAATAACCACAATATTCTTGCCGACGGGTAATTTGCTTAAAGAGTCAATCTGACGAAGCTGGCTAATATAATCCACGGCATCTTCAACACCGGGTAAATCTTCACCTGGAATATTTAATCCGTTGGTATCACCCATACCAATGCCTAAAAACACGGCGTCATGGGTATGCCTCAGTTGTTTCAGGTTAAAATCATGGCCTAAAGCCTTTTCATACTGAATGTCGATACCGCCAATTTGTAAGACAAACTCTATTTCTTGTTGGGCATAATCATTAATTAACTTATATTGAGCAATGCCATATTCGTTCAGTCCACCAGGCTTAGAAGCGGCTTCATAAATAGTGACCTGATGACCATCTCTAGCGAGTCTGTGGGCACAAGCCAGTCCAGCAGGGCCTGCACCCACGACAGCAATATGTTTGCCGGTGTCTTGAGCTCTGGTAAAAGGATATCCTCTGGCAGGGTCAAGATGTTCAACGGCATAACGTTGCAGTCGGCCGATAGAGACAGGCGCATCTTCATGAGTGTTTCTGACACACGCATCTTCGCATAAGGTTTCAGTTGGACAGACTCTAGCGCAACTGCCGCCCAAAATATTCGCTGATAAAATTTCTTTAGCCGCACCGTGAGCATTACCCGTATTAATTTTGCGAATAAACAGCGGAATATCGATAGCCGTTGGGCAGGCATTGATACAAGGTGCGTCGTAACAAAACAAGCAACGTTCGCTGGCTACCAACACCTGTTTTTCAGTCAGCAATGGCGCTATGTCAGTAAAATTTTCGACTATTTCGACATCACCTAATCGATTTGATTGGATATTGTTTTTCAAACTAATCACTTCCCCGCATGGCTATTTTTAAACAAATCAAACGTGTTAATCATCATTCCTAACACTCTTACTAACTAGGAAAGGCAAATTGTGAGCCTTCTCTGACCCCTGAAGATGGCCATCTTTGGGTAATGGTCTTACGCCTAGTATAAAATCTCACAGCATCGGGACCATAAGCTGACAAGTCACCAAACAATGAGCGTTTCCATCCACCAAAACTATGGTAGGCCGAGGGCACAGGTAAAGGTACGTTAATACCCACCATGCCTACTTGAATATGATCTGAGAAGTAACGTGCGACTTCTCCATCTCGGGTAAAGATACAGGTACCATTACCATATTCATGGTCGTTAATCATATTCATAGCTTGCTGCACAGAGTCAACACGTACCACACATAAAACAGGCCCAAAAATTTCAGTTTGATAGATAGTCATATCACCTTGGACATGGTCAAACAAGCATCCCCCTAGAAAAAATCCCAGTTCGTTACCTTCTACAGCAATGTCCCGACCGTCTACAACTAACGTTGCACCTTCTTCTACTCCTTGAGCGACCAAACCAGAAATTCGATTTAGTTGCTCTTTGGTAATAACCGGACCCATTTCTTGCCCTTCAACCAGACCCGAACCAATTCGCAGGGTTTTAACCTTGGCAGAAAGTTTAGCAACCACTTCGTCAGCCACTTTATTACCCACACAAACTGCCACCGAAATAGCCATGCAGCGCTCACCGCAGGAGCCATAAGCGGCTCCCATCAGCGCATTAACAGCATTATCAATATCTGCATCAGGCATCACCACAGCATGGTTCTTAGCACCACCTAAAGCTTGTACTCTCTTGCCATTTGCAGAGCCTGTTTTATAAATATACTCCGCAATAGGTGTCGAGCCAACAAAACTAATGGCTTCTACATCGGGAGAATGAAGTAAAGCGTCAACGGCTTCTTTATCGCCATTCACAACATTAAACACACCATCTGGCAAACCTGCTTCTTTGAGCAATTTACCAATAAAAAGAGGGGCGCTTGGGTTCCTTTCAGATGGTTTTAAGATAAAAGTGTTACCACAGACAATAGCCATGGGATACATCCACAGTGGCACCATTGCAGGGAAATTAAACGGGGTAATGCCTGCGACCACTCCTAAAGGTTGAAACTCTGACCAACTGTCAATACCAGGACCGATATTTCGAGAATGTTCACCTTTTAGCAACTCAGGGGCGCCACAAGCATATTCAACATTTTCAATACCACGGGTTAATTCTCCCAAAGCATCATCTGTAACCTTTCCGTGTTCAGTGGTAAGGAGCAGACAGATTTCATGCTTATGCAATTCGAGCAATTGTTTAAAACGAAACATCACTTGAGCCCGTTTTAATGGCGGTGTGGCCCGCCATGCCGGAAAAGCGGCCTTTGCACAATCAATTGCTTGCTCAACTGTATCAACAGAGCCAAGTGCGACTTTACCTATAACTTGACCGGTAGCAGGATTGTACACATCCTGGTAACGACCCTGATCATCAGATTCCTGACCATTAATAAAATGTTTTATCTCTAACATATGTTTTTGTCTCTGTTTATATATTGGCTAATGTGTCGCATTGATCGCGTCGCTCAGCACGTTAAATAGTTCGTCAATCTGCTCTTTAGTACTGATAAAAGGAGGAGCCAACTGAATAGTATTGCCACCACATCGTACAAACATACCGGCGTCCCAACAGCGGCGGAAAATCTCGAAGGGTCGCTTGGCAGGTTCGTTGCCAAAGGTGTCTATTTCTATCGCACCAGCCAAACCAAAGTTACGAATATCTACAACATGTTTAAGACCTTTAAGTTGGTGTATTTGTTGTTCGAAGTATGGTGATAACTCAGCTACTTTTTGAACCATTTTTTGTTTTTCAAAAACCTCCATAGATGCCAATGCTGCGGCACAAGCTACCGGGTGTGCTGAATAAGTATAACCGTGTGGAAACTCAGGATTGTATTCTGACCCGCCATGTTGCATAAAAGTTTGGTAAATTTCACGACTACTGACCACCGCTCCCATAGGCACACAGCCATTTGTTAAGCCTTTTGCCAGGGTCATAATATCCGGTATTACGCCAAAGGCGTCAGCACCAAAAGCATGCCCTGTTCGCCCAAAACCGGTAATCACTTCATCAAAAATAAGTAAAATATCATGCTTGTCACATATTGTTCTTAACTTATTTAAATACCCCTTGGGTGGGATCACCACTCCACCTGAGCCAGACATTGGTTCCACAATAACGGCGGCGATATTAGACGCATCATGCAAAGCGACCAAATCTTCCAACGTATCTGCCAACTCGACACCATGCTCAGGCAGACCTTTAGTAAACCTATTTTGCTCTAAACAAGTGTGAGGTAAGTGGTCGGCTTCTATGCCCTGACCATATAATTTTTTATTTGACCCGATACCACCTACACTCATTCCACCATAATTAACACCATGATAACCACGTGTTCGTCCAATAAAACGGGTTTTAGTTCCCTGCCCTTTCATCCGCCAATAGGCTCGTGCCATTTTGAGAGATGTATCCGCAGCGTCGGAGCCAGAGTTGGTGAAAAATACGTAATCCAACCCGTCTGGGGTTAATTCCTTCACTTTATTTGCGGTTTTAAAAGCGAGATCGTTGCCCACTTGAAATGACGGAGAAAAATCTAGGGTTTGTATGCCTTTAGTGACGGCTTGAATAATTTCTGGTATGCCATGTCCCATACCACAGCACCACAATCCAGACAGCCCGTCAAAAATGGTATTGCCTTCCTGAGTGGTTAAATAACACCCTTGTGCACTGGTCACTATTAAAGGGTTATCTTTAAAATAACGATTGCCAGTATAAGGCATCCAAAACGCTTCAAGTGATTCTCGGCTGGGCAAATCATTTAATGCATCCGTATGGGATGGTTTCGTATGTTCAGACATCAAGGTTTCCCTCATATTATTGAGTAAGGTATAGCGTAATTAAGTAAATCTTGCATCTTGTGAATGGTTTGTTAAATTCAATATAAATAAAGCTTAGATAAGTAATTACTTAACATACTAATGACAAAAAACATCCCACATAAACAAAAACTCGTGTCCCAACTGAGTAATTTCGATATCCGCCTGCTTAGAATATTCAGAACTGTAGTGGAATGTGGTGGCTTTTCGGCTGCACAGGTTGAACTTAATATAAGTCGATCTGCGATTAGTATCAGTATGGCTGACCTTGAAGAAAGGTTAGGACTACGATTATGTCAGCGAGGAAGGGCGGGATTTTCCCTAACAGACGAAGGAAAACTGGTTTATCAGGCTAGCCAACAGTTGGTGACGTCTTTGGAGAACTTTCGAACCCAAATAAACACAATACATGCAAAGCTAACAGGAGAATTAAATATTGGTATTACCGACAATTTAGTCACTCTCGAGCATATGCGTGTATCTAAAGCACTCAAAGCATTAAAAAGTGAAGGATCGGAAGTAGAAATCAACATACGTATGATCCCACCTAACGAAATCGAACGTTATGTATTAGATGGAGGCCTGCATGTAGGTGTAGTGCCTGATTTACGACCTTTACCTGGACTAGAACATTCGAAGCTATACACTGAAGGATCGTTACTTTACTGCAATTATCAACATCCCTTATTTAATGCCGAGGATAGTGATTTAACCACTGAGAAAATCAACAAATATGAAGCAGTCGCGCCTAGTTATGCACAGACGGCCAAAACACGTAGTCACTATCAGAATCTGAACACAACCGCCACAGCAACAGATCGTGAAGGCGTTGCGTTCCTTATATTAACCGGTTGTTTTGTGGGGTATTTACCCACTCATTACGCGAAACGCTGGGTGTTGTCGGGACAAATGCGCGCGTTATGTCCGCAAAAATTCAACTTTGCCACTGAATATCAAATTGTACTGCGCAAAGGCACAAGACCTAACTTAGTATTAGAAACCTTCTTAAAAGCAATTAATGTTCAAAGTGCAGATGAACATGAGCACAGTTGATCTTTAATAAGTTTACTCGTTTGAGTGGGCATCAACTGACAAAGTCACTTGAAATTCTACGATTAATAATCGAACATGTCTCACAGACAAAATTAAATTGAGAGTATCAAAGATGTCAATTCTTATCAAAGGTGGAACAGTTGTCACCGCTGATCTTAGCTACAGAGCAGATGTTTACTGTGCTGAAGGTAAAATTCAAGCTATAGGTGAAAACCTCGATGTGCCGGCTGGGTGCGAAGTAGTGGATGCAGGTGATCTGTTAGTTATGCCAGGCGGCATCGACCCCCACACTCATATGCAATTGCCTTTTATGGGCACAGTTGCCAGTGAAGACTTTTTTACCGGCACCAGCGCAGGCGCGGCTGGTGGTACAACATCTATCATAGACTTTGTTATTCCCAGCCCTCAACAACCTATTATGGAGGCCTATCATCAATGGATGGATTGGGCGCAAAAATCTGCCACTGATTATAGCTTTCACGTCGCCATTACCTGGTGGGACGAATCCGTTTATAAAGACATGGGCACTTTAGTGCATGAACATGGGATTAATAGTTTTAAACACTTTATGGCCTATAAAAATGCCATCATGTGTGAAGATGAAACCTTGGTTAACAGCTTTTCTCGTTGCCTTGAATTAGGTGCAATGCCCACTGTACATGCAGAAAATGGCGATTTAGTGTTTCACTTACAGAAAAAGATTTTAGAAAGGGGCATAACCGGACCAGAAGGCCATCCGTTATCCCGCCCTGCCAGCGTTGAAGGTGAAGCCGCGAATAGAGCCATTCGTATCGCCGAAACATTAAACGTACCGCTATATTGTGTACACGTATCTTGTGAAGAGTCATTACAGGCCATCATTAGAGCCAGAAATGAGGGTCAACGAGTATATGGTGAAGTATTGGCTGGGCATTTAGAAATTGATGAATCAGTCTATCAAAATGAAGATTGGAATTATGCTGCAGCGCATGTCATGAGCCCGCCTTTTCGTGCGAAGAAACATCAGGATGCATTATGGAAAGGCTTGCAATCTGGTAACTTGCAAACCACTGCCACAGATCACTGCTGTTTCTGCGCTGATCAAAAAGCGGCGGGCAAAGACGACTTCAGCATGATCCCTAATGGCACTGCGGGCATAGAAGATAGGATGTCTGTATTGTGGGACTCTGGTGTAGCCTCTGGCAAACTTACCCCTAACGAATTTGTTGCGGTCACATCAACTAATGCCGCTAAAATCTTTAATATCTACCCACGTAAAGGTTCAATTACAGTTGATGCTGATGCTGACATTGTGTTGTGGGATGCCAATGGCAGCCGTACTATTTCAGCAAAAACCCATCATCAGAATATCGATTTTAATATTTTTGAGGGTCGTACAGTAAAAGGTGTTGCGGTACATACATTGAGCCAAGGAAAGTTAGTTTGGACAAATGGCGAATTACGTACAATAAAAGGAGCAGGAAAAAATGTTAAACGTCCAGCTTATGGCAGCACCTTTGATGCAATGAAGACACACACCGCTCTTAACGAGCCACAAGGTGTAACACGCGCAAAGTAACGTATAATACCAACCCATCCTAACAGCAAAAACCCGCCAGAAGGCGGGTTTTCTTATAAGTTAACGGTAACGCAAAAATTAAATTAACCTAGCTTTTCTTTGATACGTGCAGAACGACCAGAGCGTTCACGCAAGTAATAAAGTTTAGCGCGACGAACAGCACCACGACGTTTCACTTCAATAGAACTGATTGCCGGGCTGTGTGTTTGGAATATACGCTCAACACCTTCGCCGTTAGAAATCTTACGAACTGTAAAAGCAGAGTGTAGGCCACGGTTACGTTTAGCGATTACAACGCCTTCGTAAGCCTGAAGACGTTCTTTTTCGCCTTCCTTAACGCGTACTTGCACAACTACTGTGTCACCGGCACTGAATGCTGGGACGTCAGTTTTTAGCTGCGCTTCTTCAATTTTCTTGATGATATCTTGATTTACTTTACTCATCATATCCTCTCATTTTAGATTAACTGTCATTATGCTGCGGCAAACTTTGTAGAAATAAATCTAACAACTTTTGCTGCTCCTCAGTCAGAGCTAAATCGTTTAATAATTCAGGGCGTCGTTGCCAGGTTCTACCTAACGACTGTTGTAACCGCCACTGTCTGATTTTTTCGTGATCACCACTTAACAACACCTTAGGAACAAGCTCACCATCCAAGTTTTCTGGCCGAGTATAGTGCGGACAATCTAATAAGCCATGACTAAAAGAGTCTTGCTCGGCAGACTGTTCATGCCCTAACACACCGGGTACAAACCTTGAAACTGCATCCATTAAGATCATCGCAGGCAATTCGCCGCCACTTAACACGTAATCACCCACTGACCATTCCTCGTCAACTTGTGTTTGTATTACCCGTTCGTCGATACCTTCATATCGGCCAGCTACTAGAATCAAACTTTCATTTTCAGAAAGCTGTTTCACTCCTGCTTGATCCAGCTTTTTCCCTTGGGGAGAAAGGTAAATCACTTTTGTTTTTCTTCCTGCAGCCTGCTTGGCTGCCAGAATAGCGTCTTTTAATGGCTGAACCATCATCAGCATACCAGGCCCACCACCGTATGGTCGGTCGTCAACAGTGCGATGTTTGTCGTGAGTAAAGTCTCTTGGATTAAAACACTCTACTTGTAACAATCCGTTTCTTACGGCTCGCCCTACTACTCCCTGCTGGGTAAAAGTCTGGAACATTTCTGGAAACAGACTAATAACAGCATACCAACGACTCGGTTCCCGACTAGGCTCTTGCATTAAAATGCAGGATCCCAATCCACTGTGACCGTTTTCGCCTGCCGATCCACTTGCTTAATCACTTGATCTAACAAATATGGAACCATGCGTTCTTTTTGACCAAAAGCGTCATTCAAATTGGCTTTGACTAACAACACATCATTAGCACCCGTTTCAAATAACTCTTTAACCACACCCAAGTTGTAACCTTTATCGGTAACCACTTGCATGCCAACCAACTCACGCCAATAAACATCGCTGTCATCTAATTCAGGTAGCATTGCTGCTTTGATAGAAATCTCAAGATTTTTGATGCGTTCAGCATCGTCTCGATCTTCCACCCCAACCAGTTTGGCAACTAAACCTTTATTGTGGGTTCGCCACTGGTCTACGACATACTCGTTGCCTTCTTGCACTTGACCCAAAAGCCAAGGAGTGTAAGCAAACACGCCGTCTAAATCGTGGGTATAAGAGGTGATTTTGACCCAACCTTTAACACCGTAAGGTGCGCCAATTATGCCAATCACTAATGTGTCAGACGCAAGACTCATTTCTTAAACCCTTTTTTGCAACTGCAATTAAGCAGCTGCCTTCTGTGCATCTTTTACCAAGCGTGCAACACGGTCAGATAAGCCTGCGCCTACCCCAACCCAATGCTCAACACGGCCTAAATCCAAGCGTAAACGCTCTTCTTGACCCATTGCAGTTGGATTGAAAAAACCAATATTTTCAATAAAACGACCATCGCGTGAACGACGACTGTCTGCAACCACTACTTGATAAAATGGACGCTTTTTAGCGCCACCACG
>QIJM01000223.1 GCA_003232445.1 Paraglaciecola arctica | reverse complement strand
ACTCAGCCATTGCTTCAGTAAAAGCTTGGTTAGAAGAAAAGTTGTAAGAAGGTAAGAATTTTTCGGTTGTTTTTTGTGGTGACAACAAAAATAGGGAAAAACCGATTGGGTGAATTTTCTGGCGCTGCTGGTAATTCACACTAACTTTAACGAAGGAATCGTGTTTTTTAACGGATAAAGGAGTAATAGAATGCTAATTTTAACTCGTCGTGTTGGAGAAACCCTAATGGTTGGTGATGACGTCACCGTGACAGTATTAGGGGTAAAAGGTAATCAGGTAAGAATTGGTGTGAATGCGCCTAAGGAAATATCTGTGCATCGTGAAGAAATTTATATGCGTATCCAAGCTGAAAAAAACGTACAACTTGCCGCCCATGAACAGGCAGCAAGCACAGACGATGACTAGCAGCGATTTGACCTAAAAAAAAGCTGGGGAACCAGCTTTTTTTATGCCTGATTTTTAGCTTAAATTAATTCATGTTTTTGCCCAAACCTGACAAATAATAAGCACTTAGCCAATAATTGTTTAAAATGCCAGCAAGCCGTCAGTAACTTCATAAAAAGTGTTTGACTTACTCATGTGGATCGGTAAAATTCGGCTCCACATTTAGGAGAGGTTAAGCCTAAGTCAGAGGGACTGAAGCTTGCTGTTTAGATAGATAATCTAGGCTAGTTAAGCAGGAAAATATCCGAAAATGTGTACAAGATCCAAATTCCGGAGAGGTGGGTGAGTGGCTGAAACCAGTTCCCTGCTAAGGAACCGTACGTTTATTCGTACCGAGGGTTCGAATCCCTCCCTCTCCGCCATTGGTTTCGATGTGGAAAAGTTTTAATGCGCGTGTAGCTCAGCTGGATAGAGTACCTGGCTACGAACCAGGTGGTCGGAGGTTCGAATCCTTCCACGCGCACCATATTTTAAAGATTTTTTAGAAGATTAACGGAGTTTTGTTATACTTCTAAAACAAACCGGTTTAAGCGCGTGTAGCTCAGCTGGATAGAGTACCTGAGTACCTGGCTACGAACCAGGTGGTCGGAGGTTCGAATCCTTCCACGCGCACCATATAAAAAAGCCCACAAAATTTTGTGGGCTTTTTTGTGTTCGCAATATATTGAGTTCGACATTACTGGATGTGGTTTTTCACTCATGATGAAAGTGGGTAGATATTCGTAAAAAGTGAATTTTTTCTTATTTTTTATGCACTTTTACTCTTGTCGTTTTGTTGTGTTTTCTTAGGTTGCATGGTACTTATCACCTACTATATTGATTAATGTTGAGATCACGTTTGTATGCAACCTGAAGTAGCAAATGCTCTTGCAGAAGCCGCTAATTTATTTTTAGTTGGAATGGTAGTGGTGTTTTTGTTTTTATCGATGTTAATTGGTGCAATTACTCTGATTGCTTGGATTAACAAACTTATTCCTGATGAGTCGATAAACACTATAGAAAACCAGCCCAAGTTTACTCATAACACCTTGCCTAATAACCCAAGCGTGTCTCCAAAGATTGTGGCCGTGATCAGTGCAGCTATCTTTCAACATAGACAGTCACACTAGTTTAAAATTTTTAAGGAAGTATCCCCATGCGTAAACCACTAGCGATTACAGATGTTGTATTGCGTGACGCCCACCAATCACTGCTTGCGACCAGAATGCGTCTGGAAGACATGTTGCCTGTAGCCAGTAAATTAGACGACATTGGCTATTGGTCACTAGAAACATGGGGTGGGGCGACTTTTGATGCTTGCATTCGTTATTTAGGAGAAGATCCATGGGATCGCATTCGTCAGTTCAAAAAGGCTATGCCTAAAACTAAACAGCAAATGTTGTTACGTGGGCAGAATCTTTTAGGTTATCGCCATTATGCAGATGACGTGGTTGAAAAGTTTGTTGAGCGAGCACATACAAATGGCGTCGATGTGTTCCGTATATTTGATGCGATGAACGATATTCGCAATTTACAAACTGCGGTTAAGGCAGCGATTAAACAAGGTGCACATGCTCAAGGAACTATGTCTTACACAGTTTCACCTGTTCATTCCTTGCAAACTTGGTTAGATATGGCCAACGAATTACAAGACATGGGCGTGCATTCAATTTGTATTAAAGATATGGCGGGTTTGCTAAAGCCATACGAGTGTGAGGAGTTGGTTACTAGATTAAAAGAATCCATTGAAGTGCCTATTGCTATGCATTGTCATGCAACGACAGGCTTGAGCACCGCTACCTATCAAAAAGCGATTGATGCAGGTATCGATATTTTAGACACGTCTATTTCATCAATGAGCATGACCTATGGTCATACCGCAACTGAAACTATGGTGTCTATTGTTGAAGGTACAGAGCGAGATACAGGTTTTGCATTGCCTGCTTTTACTGAAATTGCTAGTTACTTCCGTGATGTACGTAAAAAGTACGTGCAGTTCGAAGGCAGTCTTAAAGGTGTTGATGCGAGAATTCTGATTGCTCAGGTGCCTGGCGGCATGTTGACTAACATGGAAAGCCAACTGAAAGAGCAGGGTGCTGAAGATAAGATGGATGAAGTTCTTTTAGAAATCCCAAAAGTAAGAGAAGATCTTGGTTTTATACCTTTGGTAACACCGACGTCGCAGATTGTCGGCACTCAATCTGTTATCAATGTACTAACAGGCGAACGTTATAAAAACATCAGTAAAGAAACAGCCGGTATACTCAAAGGTGAGTATGGTGCGACTTCAGCCCCCGTTAACAGTGAACTACAACTGCGTGTATTAGAAGGCAAAGAAGCCATTATATGTCGTCCGGCAGATCTAATTGAAGACGAATTAGCGCTACTTACCACTGAACTTACAGATATTGCCAAAAAAGAATCTATTCAAATAGCAGACGATTTGGTGGATGACGTGTTGACCTATGCTTTGTTTCCACAAATCGGCTTAAAATTTCTTAAAAATAGAAATAACCCTGACGCATTCGAACCAGTACCAAGTCAAGCATCAAAAGTTGCCACTAGCACTGCTGTATCGGTTGAGTCAACAAACTCTGGGGCGGCGGCATATTCAGTGCGTGTTGACGGTCAAGTGTTTGAGGTTGAAGTGGCTCAAAGTGGTGAGTTAACAAATGTGCAAGCAACTTCTCTTTCCGCGCCTACGCCTCAAGCGACTAGTGCTCCTTCAGCAACAGGACAAGTGTTAAATTCACCACTGGCAGGGAATATTTTTAAAGTGCTGGTCAGAGATGGTGATTCGGTCAATCTAGGTGATGTAGTCATCATTATGGAAGCTATGAAAATGGAAACCGAAATTCGAGCATCTATATCAGGTGTGGTATCCAATATCTCAACGAAAGAAGGTGATGCTGTGCACACGGGTCAACCTTTATTAGTCATAGGATAAGGAACACAGATGGAAAAGCTCGAATTATTGTGGCAAAGCACTTCTCTGGCTCATTTTGAGTTGGGTCAGGTGATCATGATGAGCGTTGGTGCAATATTACTTTATTTAGCTATTGTTAAAAAGTTTGAACCTTTGCTGCTGCTACCTATTGGTTTTGGTGCAGTATTAACCAATATTCCGTTGGCTGGTTTTAGTGATCCAGGTGGGTTGCTTTACCTTGTTTATCATATTGGTATCGACACTGGCGTCTTCCCCTTACTTATTTTTATGGGCGTGGGAGCTATGACAGACTTTAGCGCATTGATTGCCAACCCTAGAATGCTGCTACTCGGTGCTGCCGCTCAATTTGGTATTTTTGGTACGCTATTTGGTGCTATCGCGTTAAATATGGTACCTGGCTTCGAGTTTTCTCTGCAAGACGCCGCAGCCATCGCCATTATTGGTGGTGCTGATGGACCAACGGCGATATTTTTAGCCTCAAAGCTAGCTCCTGATCTTTTGGGTGCTATTGCGGTCGCAGCCTATTCGTATATGGCGTTAGTGCCAATTATTCAACCTCCTATCATGCGTTTATTTACTACAGAAGAAGAAAGAAAAATAGAAATGCCTCAACTTAGAACTGTGTCTAGGCGTGAGAAAATTATTTTTCCTCTAGCGGTACTATTACTTTGTATTTTGTTTTTACCTACTGCAACACCTTTAGTTGGCATGTTTTGTTTAGGTAACTTGATGAAAGAATCAGGTGTGGTAGATAGGCTAAGTAACAGCGCTCAAAATGAATTAATTAATGTTGTGACTATCTTTTTGGGGTTAGCAATTGGCTCAAAATTATCGGCCGATAAGTTTTTGACTATTGAAACGTTAGGTATCTTGGCGCTAGGGGCTATCGCTTTCTCCATAGGTACTGCAGCGGGCATATTAATGGCAAAAGTAATGAGCAGACTGAGTAGCCAAAAAATCAATCCATTGATTGGGGCAGCTGGTGTGTCTGCAGTGCCTATGGCGGCTAGAGTGGTTAACAAGGTTGGACTAGAAGCAAACCATCATAACTTCTTGTTGATGCATGCTATGGGACCTAACGTGGCTGGCGTGTTAGGCTCAGCGGTGGCTGCTGGCATATTGTTGGCCTTGGTAGGATAAAATTGCTAGATGGTACAAAGTAAAACTACTACTGAGCAGTATCTATTCTGTAATACTCAGCGTTGACTATTTTGTCCATTGATCAGTGCCTGATGAGAATCGACTAATTTTTTAGTATATTTATCTTTAGGCCAACTAAATATGACATCAGTTTTTCCTGACTCCACTACTTTGCCATCTTTCATGATGATTACTTTGTCAGATATATGCCTAACAATGCCTAAATTGTGGGAAATAAAGATAAACCCTAATCCCAAATCACGCTGTAATTTCATTAGTAGATTAATCGCCTGAGAGCGCACCGATGGGTCTAACGCTGCAAAGGGTTCATCTGCAATAATCACCTTGGGATTAAGTATTAGGGCTTTGGCTAAGGCTATTCTTTGCCGTTGTCCATCTGACAACATATGCCGGTAAAAAAACTGATGTTCTGCCATTAACCCAACTTGTCTAAGAGTGTGCTCTATTAGCGAACTGCGTTGTTGAGCATTAAGTTTAGTGTTGAGGCGCAGAGGTTCTTCCAGAATGGAACCCAATGTTAGCCCAGGATTAAGAGATTCGTTACAGTTTTGAAAAATCATCCTGATATCGTGGCATCTGACATTAATATTCGATTTATTTAGTTCCACTCCATTCATAAAAATTTTTCCACTTTTAGGCGTTTCTAAACCCACAAGTAGTTTGGCCAACAAGGACTTACCCGAGCCGTTATCGCCCACAATGGCTAAGGTTTCACCTGCTTTCAGATTAAAACTAACAGGCCCCAAATCAAACGTTATCTTGCTTTTTGACCATATGCTTTTTGTGCGATTTTGAAAAGTTAAGGCTTCAACATTAATAAGATCCATTACTTAGCATCCCAATGTAATGGGAAATGGCAACTATAGAAATGCGTATGAACTCGTCTAATTGGAGGTGTTGCTACGCACTCTTTACGTGCTCTTGGGCATCTTGGGCCGAATCTGCATCCTATGGGTAAATGATGCAAAGTAGGAATAGTGCCATCTAATGAGCTAAGAGGAGATTTTGGGGGAAGGTCTTTGCGAAAGCTGGGTGCGCTATCTAGAAATGCTTGCGTGTAGGGGTGAAAAGCGCGTTTTTTGAGCTGCTGTAAATCACCACTTTCAACTGTTTGCCCACAATATAAAACGGTCATATAACTGGCAATACTGGATATTGCCAACAAATCATGGCTGACAAACAAAACACTCATACTTTTTACTTGGTTGACTCTACTGAGCAACTTCAATATTTGTGTCTTTGAGGTAACTTCCATGCCTCTAGTGGGATCATCGGCAATAATTAATTTAGGCTCAGATGCCAGTGCCATAGCAACCATAAACTTCTGTACCACATCGTTGGCAATTTGATGAGGATAGCTACTTAGGCATAGTTGGTGATTTTTAATGCCTACTTTATGCAACAGTTTTATGGATAATGCTTGTTTTTCGTGGTTGCGCTGCCAAAACCAAGTTTTAGTTAATTGGTTGCTGGGAAGCATTTCTTTTAGCTGCTGGCCTAAGGTCAAGCACGGATCGAGTGACTCAAGAGGATTTTGAAAAATCACCGAGATATCATTACGAATGAGCTTACGCCTAGCTTTGACCGACATGGTTAATAAATTTTGTCCTTTCCATGTCATACGGTCGGCAGTAATTCGCCAGCGCTTAGGCAATGCCCCAACAATCGCTTTGACTATCAAACTTTTGCCTGAGCCTGATTCACCGACCAAGGCATGAATTTGACCTTCATGGATCACCATGTTGATTTTATCAAGTGCCTTTACCCATTCTGCAGATATATCAATTTCTAAGGTCAGATTTTTGATATCAAGCAATACCATTAGTTTAATAACCTATTTCTAAGCGCTGAGCGCAGACCATCGCCTACTAAATTGATAGAAATTATCATCATAAACAATGCTCCACCGGGCAGGGCAATAGTCCAAGGTGCAATGTAAGCAACCTCAATACCTTCCAAGAGCATTGCCCCTAGTTCTGAGGAGGGGGCTTGAGCGCCTAGTTTGAGAAATCCCAAAGCGCTGATGTCTAAGATAGAAACGGATAGCGCTAGAGTTGCTTGTACTACTAACATCTCACCCATATTCGGCAATATGGAATGGACAAAAATATGTGTTTTGCTGGCACCGTCAAGTTTGGCCGCCATAATATATTCTTTAGATAATTCATTTCTTACAAAGTCGCGGGTTTGGTGCATAAATTGGGGTATAAGCGCTAGCGCAATGGCCCACATGCTATTAACTAATCCCGGGCCTAAAATGGCGATAATAATGATGGCGATAAGCAGCGTTGGGATTGCTTGAATGGAGTCTAAAGTATGGTTAAGAAAACTTGAACGGAACCCTTTGCTCATGCCAGCTAACGCTCCAAAACCAACACCGAGTAGCATTGCCACCATAACCAACAACAAACTAATACCAAAGGTCATTCTGCAACCATAGATAATCCGAGATAATAAATCACGGCCTAAGGCATCAGTTCCAAATAAATGGCTAATGCCACCATTGGGATCCCAAGCGGGTGGTATCAGCAAATCTCCTATTTGCTGCATATTCGGATCAAAGGGCGCTAATAACGGGCAAAAAATAGTGATGATTAGAAAAAAAGCAAAACAAAACAACCCAGCGACAGCGATATGGTTGTTTTTGAATTCCATCCAAGTGTATTGCAGTGGAGAGGGGTGGTGTTCTTCCTGATATAAACTAGATTGCGGCACGTTCAGCCCTTCTGCGTCTTGGATCGGTTAGACGAATAGTAAGATCAATCGACATAGTGAAAATGACAACCAAAACGGATACGGCTAACATTCCTGCTCTTATCGCGGGGTAATCCTGTTGATAAATGGCTTGAATTAGCCAATTACCTATACCAGGCCAAGAAAATATACTCTCCACTATCATCGCGTTGGTTAACAAGGTGGGAAATTGCATCGCTAGGAGTGGCAAAATAGGTATCAGCGCATTTCTCACTCCGTGGTGTATTAACACTTGCTTAGGAGTTAAACCTCTAGCGTAAGCAGCTAAGATAAACTCGCTATTTAATGTTTCAATTACCGAACGTCTGGTGATGCGAAATATAAGTGTTGTGGTAACAACAGCAATAGATAAAGTGGGTAAAATAAGATGCCTTAAAGCATCAATGAATACTGCTTGTTTATTGGTGGAATCAGATAATAAAATATCGATCAAAATGAAACCTGTGATGCTAGGGACTTCAAATATTAAGCTAATACGCCCAGATAATGGAAACCATCCTAGTTGCAGAGAAAACACTAAAATCATGATCAAGGCTAACCAGAATACTGGTATGGAGTAACCCAATAAGCTCAACGACAGCAAGCTGTAATCGGTAAGTTTATGATGTCGCAACGCGGCTAAGAAACCCAAAGGCAGACCGATGAAAAAAGATAGAAAGAGGGCATAGGCGCTTAACTCTATGCTAGCCGGAAGGTAATGGCCAATATCTTCATATAGTGGTAAACCCGAACTGAAACTGACACCCCAGTTGCCAGCAAATAGTTCGCCCATGTAATGCCAGTACTGGACAAATATATTGTCATCTACAGCATATTTTATCTGGCTGCTTTGCAGTGTAGTTAAATCGTTAAATCTCAGGCCAGTAAGATTCTCCACAGCTTGCCCTGGAAATAAATAGGCCAAGAGAAATGACAGTAAACTCAGAATAAAAAGGGTCACTAAAACGAGGTTTGCATAACGCAGCAATACATTAGCCATTAGAGCTTTTTCACTCCACCAAAACGCACACCGCCATATGGGTTAATCACTAATCCGTCTAAATTTTTTCGATGAGCTTGGTATCGAGATGCATGAGCTATGGGGATCAAAGGCAGTTGTTCGGCCAAAAGCTCATTTGCTTTGCCATAAAAGTAGGTGCGTTCGCTGATATCGGTATACTCTAGCGCTTGATTAATCAATAAGTCATATTCTTCTGAACACCACATTGCCCTGTTAGTGCCAGACTCTATGGCTGCACAAGACAATAATGGACGGTAAAAATTATCTGGGTCGCCATTGTCTGCTGACCAGCCAATTAGTACAGAATCATGTAGTCCCTCGGTTAAACGTTCTCTAAATGTTGACCATTCGTAACTGATAATATTAACTTGTATGCCGACTTCTTGCAGATAGGCTTGAATTAATTCAGCCATTCTCATGGCATTTGGATTATAAGGTCGTTGCACTGGCATGGCCCAAACTGTCATTGAGAATCCTTCGGGGACCCCTTGTTCTCGCAAGAGCTTTTTTGCCGCGATTGGATTGTAACCAAGAGCTCTGACATCAGCTTGGAAAGCCCAAGATGTAGGAGGAACAATATTTTTTGCTGGAATGGCATTATTGAAATAAATGGCTTCAATCAGGACGTTTTTGTCGATTGCCATGCCTAACGCTCTGCGCACCTGTGGATTATCAAATGGTGGTTTAGAGGTATTAAATGCCCAAAAGCCTACGTTTAAACCGGGCTTTTTATCTAATACTAAATCTTCTCGTTGACGTATCACTTCCAGTTCACTGTGGGCTGGTAAAGCAATTGCATCACATTCGGCGGTAAGTAGTTTAGCCAGTCTAAGTGAGCTGGAAGGGGTGATATCAAATATAAGTTTGTCGGTTAACTCAATCTGGCGCCAATACTCTGGATGTTTTGTATAGCGTATATAACGGTCTTGGCGAAAACTAGCCAACTGATAAGGCCCAGTACCCACTGGCTTATAATCTATTAGTTCTTTTTGGTTCCGTGATATCAACTTATCAGCATACTCAGCGGATAATATAACAGCAAAATCTGTCGCGAAATTAGCTAGAAAGGAGCTTTCTGGATTATTAAGGGTAATTTCTACACGATAACCATTTAAGCGCTTAACTTGTGTTATTAAGCCGCCAAGGTTCAGGCTGTCAGTATAAGGATACCTTCCACCCGATATGTCATGGTATGGGTGATCAACCAAACGCCAACGATCGATACTAAACAATACGTCGTCTGCATTAAAAAAACGTGTAGGTTTAAAGGTTTGAGTTTGGTGAAAAGAGACCTCTTTTCTCAGCTGAAAGGTATAGCTTTTACCATCATCACTGACCAGCCAACTGGTCGCTAGTGCGGGTACTATATCTCCAGTCACAGGGTCAAAGTCTATTAATCGGTCATAAATTTGGTGGGATGAAGCATCGACTGTTGTGCCTGATGTATCTAATTGTGGATTAAAATTAGCTGGGCTTCCTTCAGAACAATATACAATACCATTTGGGTTTGTTTTTGATTGAAGAAGTGCATCGCAAGCACACAAGGATATGCTCGCCAAGACAATTAAAGTTGTCTTGATCCAAGCATTTTTATTGTGTTTTTCGAGAATATTCACGAGCTTAGCTTAATCCATATCTTCGTTAGTTTGCTCTAACAAATTATACTTTTTTAAATAACCACGTAATTGATGATAAGTTAATCCGAGTTTCTCTGCGGTCTTCTTTTGATTAAATTGACTGTTTGCCAAGGCTTGGTTAATTAAATCAATCTCAAAGTCTTGGGAAAGCTCTTTTAAATCAACAGGAAAATCAAAGGCTGAGTTTGTTTTTGGCTCAGTTAAGGCTTGGTCTTTTGGTAATGATTCGGCCGATGTAATGGGATAAGATGTAACCTCTGGCTGGGTAATTCTGTCCTGTGTTTTGGTTCTTTTTTGTGGCCGATAAATAGACTCGAAAGGATCCAAAACAATATTATGCACAGGCAAGTTGGGGTTATTGCTACGATATACCGCACGTTCGACCACATTTTTTAATTCACGAATATTACCCGGCCAGTAATAATCCAATAAAGTGCGTTTGGCTTTTTCAGTAAATCCACTAAATAGTTCCATTTCCAGCTCTCTGGCCATATTAATCGCAAAGTTTTCCGCTAACATCATGATGTCTTCTCTACGTTCGCGTAAAGGGGGCAGGGTGATAACGTCAAATGCCAACCTATCCAGCAAATCTGCTCGGAATTCGCCTGAGTCAGCCAGAGCAGGTAAATCTTCATTTGTCGCAGCAACTAATCGAACATCGACTTTCACACTGCGAGAACCACCTACACGTTCAAACTCTCCATATTCAATCACGCGCAATAGCTTTTCTTGTACCATGCCAGAGGTATTAGCCAGCTCATCCAAAAATAAGGTGCCGTTATGTGCGGTTTCGAATCGTCCTTCTCGGCGCTTGGCGGCGCCAGTAAAAGCACCTGCTTCGTATCCAAACAATTCACTTTCTAACAAATTTTCATTTAATGCCGCACAATTTAGTGTCAGATAAGTTTGTTCCCAGCGTTTTGATAAAAAGTGCATGCGAGCAGCTACAAGCTCTTTACCTGTGCCTCTTTCACCAATAATTAAAACGGGTTTATTCAAAGGCGCAATTTGTGAAATTTGCTCTAACACTTCTAAAAAATTATTAGATTGACCTAACATTTTATCTTGTTGGCGAAAGCGGCTCATCAATATCCTCAAAAAGTGGTCTAAACGACTAACTAATAGTCTGCTTACTAATTATTGTAGATCTCAGCGTTCGCCGTGTAAATTAATATTTCTTTAAAATCAATAATTTAGTCAAACCATGGTGTTGGCCTACAAATTGTATAGTTATGTATAGTTATGAATAGTTTGAATAGTTAATAGTAATTAATAAGAAAAACCAATAATCCAGTTAAGTAACAGTATTTAACTAACATTTGATAAAAGAGGTAAAGACTATGGGTATCTTCTCGCGTTTCACAGACATAGTGAACTCAAATATTAATTCCATTTTAGATAAGGCCGAAGATCCAGAAAAAATGGTACGTCTAATTATTCAGGAAATGGAAGACACTTTGGTTGAAGTGCGCTCCGCTTCAGCAAAGACCTTGGCGAGTAAAAAAGAGATTTCTTCGCAAATGGGTAAAATGCAAAATGAAGCCAAGGATTGGAAAGCGAAAGCCGAGTTAGCTATCAGTAAAGATAGAGAAGACTTAGCCCGCGCCGCCCTGCAAGAAAAGAAAAAGTGCGACGAACATGCCAGCGCATTATTGTCTGAACTTAAAGGTGTCGATGAGCAAATCACTAAATTACAAAGTGAAGTAGGGCAGTTACAAGATAAACTGGCGGATGCAAAAACACGTCAAAAAGCCATTTTATTACGCCAGAAAACAGTCAGCTCTAGACTTGAAGTGAAGAAAAGTTTAGACAGTGGCAAAGTCGATGCGGCAATGGGACGTTTTGAGCAATACGAGCGTAAAATCGATGATTTGGAGTCACAAGTTGATGCATACGACTTAGGTAAAAAGACTTTAGCTGATGAATTTGCTGAACTTGAATCAGATGATGAAATCGATGATGAACTGGCGGCATTGAAGGAAAAAATGCAAAGTAAAGCAACGGCTAGTAAAAAGTAAAATAGAAACGGTCGGTAGACACTGGTAAACAGGAGATAAATTGTGGAAGACGTAATTGGGATCATAGTAGCACCTATCATTATATTTATGATCTTTGTCGCTCCAATATGGCTGATAATGCATTATAGGAGCAAAAAGCAAATGGATCAGGGACTGACTGAAGTCGAATATGGCACATTGCAGGAATTAGCTGACAGAGCAGAAAAAATGGCTGACCGGATCCATACCTTAGAGTCAATTTTGGATGCAGAGGCGCCAGAGTGGAGGAATAAAGTATGAAGACTTTTGGCAGTTTACATCGAGACCCGAGTAAAGGAAAAATTGCCGGAGTGTGTGCAGGTATAGCACAATACTTTGGTATGGAGATCTGGTTGGTACGAATTCTGACCCTAACTGGATTTTTCTTGTTAGGAGGGCCATTTTTCTTCGTTGGTTATATTGTAGCGTGGTTTATTTTAGAAAAAAAGCCTCGAGGCTTGTCAGCTAAGCCAAGAGATGATGAGCTTGTACCCAGAAGCCAGCACAATAAAGCTCAGGGCAAAGGATGGCATAATGTGTCTGAACAAGAATCAGAAAAAGTGGTGGTAAAGTCTAAAGTTTGGCAGGCAGGTGAACCCCCTAAGCAGGCTTTTATCGATATCAAACAACGCTTTGCAAAAAATGAAAGTAGACTCAGAAAAATGGAGACTTATGTGACCTCATCTGAGTTTCAACTCAACCGAGAGTTAAGCAAACTATAAAATATTGATGGGGCAGGCTGAATGCTATCCCTAAGCGTTTTGCTTTTTAATTACACAAGGCTGATACCGTTTTTATGCAGACTTCCTTTCTTCAACAGACTAAACAAAAGCTCAAGTTAACTGCCGCCAGGTTGGTTAATCACCATGTTAACTTGGCAGTGACGGGATTGAGTGGCAGCGGCAAAACAGCGTTTATTACGTCTTTGGTCAATCAACTTATTGAAGCCAATGAAGCTGCACATCTACCTTTTTTCTCGGTGGTAAGAGAGTCGCGCTTGATGGGTGTAAAACGAGATGTTCAACCCAACTTAACCTTTAGTCGCTTTGCTTACGAAGACGCTATGGCTAAGTTAACCCAAACTTCACCTGAATGGCCTTCGTCGACCAAAGGTATCTCGCAGGTAAGGCTGAAAATCAAGTATAAAAAGAGTAGGGGGTTGAGTAAATACTTGACTGAAGACGCAACTCTTACCTTAGATATCACTGACTATCCCGGCGAATGGTTGCTTGATTTGCCGCTACTGGATATGGATTATGCCCAGTGGTCTAAGCATTGTCAGGAAGAACTCAGTGACCCACTCAGGCATGACTTGGCGGCTCCGTTTTTTGCTGCTGTGGCGAGCTTAGACTTGAACGCCAAAGGGGACGAATTAGCGCTGCAAAAAATTGCTGAGTTATACAGCCAGTATTTAATTGATTGCCAAAGTCATGGTTATCAATTGTTGCAACCTGGGCGATTTATTTTACCGGGTGAATTGTTTGGAGCACCCGTGTTACATTTTTTCCCTATTACGGATGTGCAACTTGAACAACAGAGAATTGACCTGAACAAACCCGTAAAAGACAGTAATGTAGAACTATTAAGCAAGCGCTTCAAACACTATAAAACCCAAGTGGTGCAGCCTTTTTATAAAGAGCATTTTAAGCGCTTTGATCGACAAGTTGTTTTAGTTGATTGTTTGTCAGCGTTAAATCGAGGTTTTCATAGCTATCAAGATTTACAAAAAGCATTAGATTGGCTGATGGGGAGTTTTCAATATGGCTCATCCAATGTACTCAATCGTTTGTTTCAACCTAAAATTGATAAGCTGGTGTTTGCAGCCAGTAAGGCTGATCACATTACACCTGATCAGCAAACTAATTTGGTCAAACTGTTGGAAAGCATGCTACACAGTGCAAGAAAACAAATACAGTTTGATGGTGTGAGCACCGAGTCGA
>QIJM01000555.1 GCA_003232445.1 Paraglaciecola arctica | reverse complement strand
GAATTTGAGTAAAAATTCACGCTTGTGACATCGGTGGGTTATGTGCCAGGTATGTTCTGGCAAGAAACAGCGGTTTGCTCTGGGCATAAAATAGACTCCTGGATTGAATCCTTAAAAGTCTGTTTTTAGCACAAAAATGGTTGGTCTAAGCCGAATATGGTGGCGGCTTTCTATCAAACTCTGCTGAGCTTCATATGCTTACATAGGTCCGACCCGATTAATATTCACTTATGTGGCCTAGTACACAATATACTTGGCTGAAAAGAAGGAAATGCAGGATCAATCACACTCTCGCAAAAAAACGGTTGTCACATACATACATAAGTGAAAGTATAATCAATGTTAGCTCTAACATAGGAATAAGACCAGTGGAAATATTTACACTTAATATTAAATTCCCATATGATGAAGAGGAGACCCCTTGGTCTAAAACAATTGAGGTGAAGGAAGATTTTACATTGCGGGAGTTGCACAAATATATTCAGGAAATTGTTGATTTTGATGATGATCATTTATATGAATTTTACTTAGGCCGAAACCCGCGAAATAAGTCCCATACTCTCTCAAAAAGCACGGCACTAAACGAAATATATCTTTTGAATGGCTTGAAACTATATTATTTATTTGATTTCGGTGATAGCTGGTTGTTTGAAGTTAGGAAATCGAGAAAGAAAAAAATGCTTGTAAAAAAGATTAAGTATCCTTCTCTTGTAGAGTCGTTAGGAGTTAATCCCGAGCAATATCCGGAGTATGAATGTTAAACCAGTTAATTTATATCCGTTTGCGACTGACTAAATCCACTCACCCGCCCAGATCGGCTAGCACTTTAAACGTTATTAGCACTCGCTAGATATAAATTTTGGTATTAGAATCAAACGAACAATAATATGAGCAACTAAATATATCGCAGAGTTACAATTCAAGTTTTAGAACATTGCTATAACTCGAATTGAATTCGGTACAGTAAAAATTCAGGGTAAGACTGTAGCATGCTGACGAATGCTACCAGGTGTCACACCAAATTTTCGCTTAAACGCCCTGCAAAAAGCAGCTTCAGATTGGTAACCCAGGCGATCGGCAAGAACTGAGAGCGAATCTGTAGTTTCTTGAAGTTGTGCGCGAGCGAGTTGCATACGCCATTGAGTAAGGTAGCGCATGGCCGGCTCACCGACCAGGCTTGTAAAGCGGACCGAGAAACCTGAACGCGACATGCCGACTTCTTTGGCCAACAAAACCACGGTCCAATCTTTTTCGGGCTCGCGGTGAATGGCTGCCAGCGCCCTTCCTATCTGATTATCCCGCAGAGCAGCGAGCCAACCTCGATCGGCTTCGGACGCCGAATCGATCCAAGATCGAATAGCCTGAATGATAAGGATATCAGCTAAATGTGTAATAACGGTTTCACCACCCGGTCGTAGCTCCCTAGCTTCACGGGCAATAAAACGAAGCGTGCTTTGTAACCAGTTACCCTCATCATTGTCCCAGGTATCGATTTGTAAAATCCGCGGTAACAGTTTGATAAGCTGTTGCCCCGCCACATGATCAAAGCGCACAACACCGCAAGTAAGGTGAGTCAGTTCGCCAGCACCACCATAGCGCATGATTTCGTAACGGTCACTGACTCGTTCGACTGGAATATCGAACAAGGGCTTGGACACGGCCGTCGGACTACTGCGGATAAAGTGACGGGCCCCATCAGGAATAAGTACCAGGCTACCTTGTTGTAGCAAACGTGATTCTTCACCTTCGATTTCGAGCCAGCAGCGACCGGCAGTAATGATATGAAACATCATGCATCCATCAAAAGCAGGCAGATCCACGCCCCAGGGCGCAGTGAGTTCAGAGCGACAATAAAAAGTACCCGTTAGCCGCAGCAAATGCAGGGTTTCGCCAAGCGGGTCGGCAAAGGGAGGGATCTTTGTATTGCGATTTGTCATAAATTGAATCCTAGCATAGTACGATCACGAATCCAGGCTATTTGGACGAACGGCAAAGATTAATAGACTCACGGTGATTGTTCATCTGCCTAATCCTACCTATTCTACATTCGTGGCGAACGATAGTTCGCTAAAACTTAGCATGAAGCAATAAAGCTTTACATAGGCAGGGCGTACCGGAAGACCTGCAATGGCTGCTTCGTGAATTATTTACCGTAGTATTTGATGGCAGAAATAGCAATGTGATGCCGGGGATTGAAGAGGCACTGGGCCGACCCGCTACAGACTTCAAAACCTATGTGCAGAAGATAATTGAATCTGGCGTTTGGACTGCTGTAGAACAGAGCAAATCTGCATAATGACTTCATCAATTGTTGCTGCTCTTTTGTGGACCGCTGCACTCAGCAGCGGTCTTATCGCTGGGATCTACTTTGCTTTTTCAGTGTTTATCATGCCGGCCTTTGCAAAAATAGACGCAACGCAAGCGATCGCCGCAATGAACTCAATCAATCAAACAATACTTCGTTCGTTGTTTATGCCGCTTTTCTTTGGCTCGTCGATAGTTTCTGTGCTTCTAGTAATTATTGCACTTACCTATTGGGGTGAAGCTGATACTGAATTAATACTAATCGCCGGGACAATTTATTTCGTTGGTATGTTTGTCTGCACCGTTCTATTTAACGTGCCCCTTAATAATTCACTCTCAAAACTGGAAGCAAATAGTGTTAATGCGCTCGAGGTTTGGTCCCATTATCTTCAATCGTGGACTTACTGGAATCATCTGCGAACGGTTAGCTCCCTTGTAACTTGTATACTTTGTATCTGGCTTTTAACAAATCATTAAATGGGTTAAGAATTCGCGTGATCTTGTTTAATTTAGATACCTCGACGTACCTTCCCTGCCGTTATTGCAAAATAGTTCCCGGACGCTCTGAAACAGGTGCGGCTATCATTCGGAAAAGATCACGCAGGGGTAAATCTGACACTTTGACATTTGTCGCATTTCTTCAATACAGTGGATTAAATTGCTATTATTATTAACTAACATAATTACCGAAAAGCCCATTAACATGAAATTTAAATATACTATCCTCTATGTCGAAGATGTCAGAAAAACACTTGAATTTTTTGAAAACGCTTTTGCACTAAAGCGATTGATGATTCATGAAAGTGGTGACTATGGCGAACTTGATACCGGTTCGACAACACTCTCTTTTTCCTCGCGAAAATTAATGACTGATATTGGTAAAAATCCAGCCAGGCCTGACCCATCGGCGCCTACATTTGAGATTGCAATGGAAACAGATGATGTTGCCGCAGCTCTTGAAAAATCGATACAGGCAGGCGCAAAGCTTATACAGGATGTAGAACATATGCCATGGGGGCAAACGACTGCGTATATCTCTGAAGAAAATGGTTTTTTAGTCGAAATTTGCACCCCTGTTACGGGCTAGTCGTAACCTGCATCGCGAACGTGATGAAAAATGTCTGCTGAATTTCGAAACGCCGATGGACTGACATTGAACCACAACCTAAACTCTCGACACATATGTGACTGATCGGAATAACCACACATATCAGCTATTTCAATATAAGTAACCGGTTCTAAAATGGCCCGTGCCGCCCTTCTAATACGGGCCAGCATTATCCAGTATACAGGGGATTTCCCCGTTTCCTGTATGAGCAATCTTTGCAAAGTCCTTTGGCTAACCCCTAGCTGTTTTGCTACACCAGCCACGGATGTTACATCTGATGCCAGGCCGTTAAGCGCCTCTTCAACGGAGGCTTTCCGACATGCAAAGCAATCTAGGCGAGATAAAATTTCAGCAACACCCATGTCACGATTCGAAATTGAAGCCAGTAACTGTTTTTCGTTTATATTTATGCCGGGTTTCATTCGAAAACCAAGCATTCTGGAGCCAGCCTTTATTGAGATAATTTTGGCCTGATCGAACAAAGATGACACAAACCATTGTGCTTTTTTTCCTTTCTGCCGTACCCTTATTAAATCACGGCATCCATCAGGGACAATGATACATGATGAGTCCGACTTGGGAGTGGCATCCCATATAGTTAATAGAATTTCATTCATAAATCGAAAGTAGAGCTGCCATTTTTTCACCTGAATTCTTTATCTTTAACAACTCAGTGGATATGAGCTTTCTAAATTTATCAAAACCTTTTGGATAATTATTACTACCCGAACTACGAAATTCACGACCCCTTGTGCTAATAATTATATGTCATTGAGTACCGTTGATCCTTCAAAATATTTTCCCGCTCAACAAAAATAAATTTATTTTTTACCTTTATAGACCTTAACGGGAAACTATATTTTAGAATTTTCTACCATCTGTTTTTATGTGCTCATCAATTGAACCACTAAAATAAAATTAATAAATAAAGTTAAAGTATTTCTGTCTATAAAAACTATTCAAAATGAGAATTAGATTCGTATACTTTTAATTTTGTAAACTATAATATTTTCAAATCAAGACAAATATATCCGCGACCTAGAATATCTAGAAATATTTTTCCTGAACTACACAGCAATCATAGCACGGAGCCAAGCAATGAAAAAGGGAACCTTTTTTCTTAACTATATAATTTTTATTACCTGCACAATTATTATAACCCAATCACTTTTTGCTAGCGACAAAGAGGATCCTGAGTCTGATACAAGCAAAGAAATTGTTCTCATACATACTGGAGACTTTCACGGTAACCTGGTGCCTCACCATAACAATCGCGCCGACAGTAATGGTCTGAAAGAAGGCGGGCTGGCACGAGCCTATACTATTGTAAAACAGATTCGAAAAAAATACCCACATACGTTGCATCTACATACCGGCGATACTATAGCGGGTAGTGCTGTCGCGACATTTACCCGAGGTCAGGCGCTGATTGATGTGGTCGACAAGTTTGGTATTGATGCCTATACACCAGGAAACTGGGAATTCGGTTACGGAATCGCACGCTACCTGGAGTTGTTTGGAGGCCCTAAACCACGTTGGAATACACTTGTTTCCAACGCATATTATAACGGCTTACCCATGAGCAAACCATCCTTGTATCCCACACCGGCGAATGTACCGCGAAAACCAGCCGGCACGTTACTGGGTATTCCTTATAAAGTATTAACGGTTAACGGAATAAAGTTAGGTATATTTGCCTGTACAACTAATCGCGGCCCACAAGTAGTCAGCAGTTTTATTACCGCAGGTATCAGCTTTAGCAATTGCAAGGGCAGTATTAATCCGAAAAACAATAAGCCCATCGCCGGTTCGTTTACGGTCGAAAATGAGATAGAAAAATATGTAAACATACTCAGAAACAAGGAAAAAGTTGATATTGTCATTTTGTTATCTGAAGGCGGTTTAGCTGAAAACATTCACAATGCTGAAAATTTTAGCGGCATTGATATTATCCTGTCATCTGATATGCATGAAAAAACACCGGTACCCGTCGTAGTCACCACGCCTAATAACGGCAAGACCATCATTGTTGAACAAGGCGAAGATGCCACCCAGATAGGTGAGTTAAAACTCAAGGTTAAAAACAGTAAACTGGTAAGCTGGAAATGGAAAGCACACCGCGTTGATGAGCGCGTTAAAGAAGACAAGCATATGGCAAAATTGATTAAAAAAATTGTCGAGCCTTTTGTCAGTGGAAGCAAATTTAAAAAAGGAAAATATATCAACCCCTATAACGGCGTTGGTTTGATGCGACCATTAGATACCGTTGTCGGCTATACAGATGTTTGGTTAACCCGCAACAGTTTTTCCACCGCCGATATGCCAGCGGTAGTTGAGGGAACAGGCCACGATTTATTTACCGACGCGTTTCGGGCAATGACCAAAGCCGATGTCGGCTCTATGCGTGGTTTCCGATTTTCCAACAGCATTGCTCCCGGCCCAATAACGTTAGATGATCTCTATCACTATATACCCATCGGGCCACAGATTGCGGTCGCAAACGTTTCAGTGCAATCGATAAAAAAACAGATTGAAGCGTCAACTGATAGCTGCATGAATCCGGACGTTACCAAATGGGCAGGCGGCTGGACCTTTGCCTACAGTAATCTTACCTGGGATTTAAATCCGTATAGTGCTAAAAACAGCACCGGATTAAACACGGGCCGAAGTTCGAATATTAAGATAAATGCTCGCCCTCTTACCTCACTCAAACAAAAATTTACCTATGCATCCTATTTTTACAAAGACGATCCAAATCGCGTTAACCGACTTGTTATCAAGGATGTATCGAGTATCAAGGTGATCACAAAGAACGGTCTCAAGCCCCCTTCCGCGGTAACGCCAGAAAATACTAAAGGTGCGGTTGATGTCATCGTAGATTATCTGGCAACATTACCTGGTAAACGTGTTACCAAAAGTAACCTTATTTATCCCCGCGTCAATATACTTGAATCGCTACCCGACGCTATTCCAGAGTTCGGCTTCCCAGTGATCGAGCCGCTTCGAGGTATGGTCAGGTAACAACCTGAAAGCAACAATTCACATAGCGAATAGCCCGGGATTCACGAAATCCGGGCTACTTACTAATTTACTTTCATTTAATACTTGCACAGTCTCGCAGCGAACACGGGGAAACAAACATGACCACAACAACCAAAGTATACATACTAAATGTATCCCCACTAGTTTTTCAACAAACAGATTTTATCATTATATGAGTCTCCTGACTTATTTATCGACGAATATTTATAAACCTAGATGACACAGGCAGCAAAAAGCGTATTATAAGATTCACTTGTGAGTAAAATGTTACACCTTAAGGAGCAGCCAGTGGCCGGAAAATATCCAGATAGAATAAAAAAATTACCTCAATACGATGGTCGTTTTGATGCCTATAAACTAGAAGCTAAAGAATGCGATGTATTATTTGCATCCTATCCAGCTGGCACATCTATACCTCCCCATACACACGATACAGATAATCATGGTTTGATAACTCGGGGCGAATTAATGCTTACTATAAACGGCGAAATCACAAAAATTGGTGCGGGTGAGTGGTATCATGTTCCTGCAAATACTGAACACGCTGCCAAATTTGAAATTGAAACCGATGAAATCGAATTTTGGTTTCATGAAATCACTTAAGAAACCCGAAAATTGATTCGCGTTCGCAAAAGTACTTTAAAACAGGCACAGCGGAATACCGTCTCCACATCCTCAATCGAACCTGAATAGGGAGACTGTATAATGTCAAAACTTCCTATTTATCAACTTTGCCTGGTAAACTCAAATCGCCAGCGCATAGCCATTTCATGCACTTCCCTTCACGTCCTCAAGTGACGCGCCGAAATTAATATGGAAAATAGTCCCATCCAGTAGCAGCGCCGGAACAGATTTTACTCCAACTTGTTCTGCCGCTTTGGGCGATGGTTTTTGTGTAGCCGGCCTTGTGGGTGAGATGAGTCGCAATGGCACGATAGACAATGCCTAACGCTTTACTCATTATTACAGGGTATCGGCAAGAGGTGTCCCCCGTTTTTTGCAAGCCACTTATTACAGACAGTCGCCGACATTGGTTTGCTAAACAGGTAACCCTGAACCCCGTCACAACCATTTTCCACTAGAAAAGGTAATTGCTCTTCCATTTCAACACCTTCAGCGATGACCTGCATATCGAGGCCATGAGCCAAAGTAATAACAGCTGCTATTATTTTTTCTACGTTGCTGTGGGTCGCTATTTCTTTCACAAAAGTACGGTCAATTTTTAATTCCTGAAAAGGAAATAAACGCAAATAACTAAGCGATGAAAATCCAGTACCAAAATCATCTATCGATAGCTGAATTCCGAGGGCACGCAACTCACTAAGGATCATAATACTTTCTTGACAGTTTGTCATCAATGTACTTTCAGTGACTTCAATCTGCAAATATTTTGGTAGTAAGTTGGTCTCGTGAAGTATTTTTCTAACACTTTTCAGTAGATTTTTTTGATGAAATTGGCGTGATGATAAATTAATAGCAATTCGTAACTCAGCTAATTTCTCTTTTTGCCATAAACAATTTTGCTTGCACGCTTGCGATAAAACCCAATCACTAATTGCGATAATTAACCCGGTTTCTTCCAACAAATGTACAAATTTTGAAGGTGGCAATAAGCCAAGCTGCGGGTGCTGCCAACGTATTAAGGCCTCCATGCCTAATAGTTTACCTGAAGCAAGATCAATCTGTGGTTGGTAGTACAATTCAAACTCGTCTCGATCAAGTGCAAAATGTAAATCGTTAATCATATTGATACGCTTGGTGACACTAATATCCATTTTATCTTTGTAATATACATAGACGCCGCGGCCCTTTTCCTTTGCGGCATAGAGTGCCATATCGGCATGCTTGATTAACGCCTCAGGTATATCGTTTTCATTCGAAAATAAAACGATGCCAATACTGGTGGAAATAAAAATTTCATGCCCATCGATTTGTATCGGTTTTTTTATAGCCTTTTTGATTTTCCGTGCAACGAACGAAGTATCTCTTTTATCCTTAACGTCATTGAGAATGATAGTAAATTCATCCCCGCCTAGTCGAGATAGGGAATCTTCTTCGCGTATACAATTTCTCAAACGGTTAGAAAGTTCTACAAGCAGTTGGTCGCCCGCAACATGGCCAAGTCGGTCATTAATGTCTTTAAAGTTGTCAAGATCAAGGAGCATCAAAGCGCCTTTTTTACTCGAACGCGTTGCGCGTTTTATTGCCTGCTTTAATCGGTCGTAAAACAATGCACGGTTAGGTAAATTGGTTAGCACATCATACTGTGCTAGATAGGATACTTTTTGTTCCGAGCGTTTTCTTTCAATAGCATATCGTAATGACCGAACTAGCATAGCGGACGCACCTTGCCCCTTAACCAGATAATCCTGTGCGCCATTTTGAACTGCATCCATTGCAGTTTTCTCATCACTCGTACCACTTAACACGACAATTGGTAAGTCAGGGTTAACCGTGACTAGACTTTGCACAGTGTCAAGGCCAATGGAATCCGGTAGTGAAAGATCAAGTAGAAGTACATCGTAATGATTTTTTGTAATAGAGCTATATGCTTTGGTAATACTCTCAACATGACTAAAATCGAAAATATAATTTTTGGATTCGGCCAACATTTCCTGAACAAGACGAGCATCGCCTAGATTATCTTCTACTAGTAATACTCTTATCTGTTCTTGATCCATTCTTTATGTACTCGTCCGGGAGCGTTTATTCAAAATAAGCTTAAGATTGCATTTATACAAGCTCAGTATAGTAACTAATTTTTATATCGTCTGAATTATTTGAAATAGTTTAACGCATGATTTTATATGCTTGAAAATAAGCTATACTTAATAGTGCTAGTTTTTGTAGGGATTAGGAGGGTAGTTTAACAATAGTTAACCAAAAATTTTCTATACTTTTTACAATCTCAGTAAATTTTGCAATGTCCACCGGTTTTGTCACGTAACAATTTGCGTGTAAGTTATAGGAGCGCAGCACGTCCTCTTCAGCTTGTGACGTAGTTAATACGACTACAGGAATAATTTTTAATAACTCATTAGACTTGATTTCCTCAAGAACTTCTCGACCGTCTTTTTTAGGTAGATTTAAATCCAGTAAAATAATATCCGGTCGAACGGCGTCCACATATTCGTCTCTTTGATGCAAATATGATAGCGCTTCCACACCATCATTGACTACTTCAAGTTTATGTAATAATTTGGCATCTTTTAGCGCCTCTTGAGTTAATCTTATATCTGCCAGACTATCTTCAACGAGTAAAATTTTAAAGGGTATCGCTTTATACTGTTGTTGCATCTAATTCTCCGTAAACATATTAAACTAAAAGTGTAAAATAAAATGTAGATCCTTTTTCGGGAGATGATTCTACCCAAATTTTACCGCCATGTAACTCTACAATTTTTTTGCATAAAGTAAGTCCGATTCCGGTGCCGGTAAACTCTGGGTTAGTGTTTAGCCGTTTAAATAGGATAAAAATGCGTTCGTAGTACTGTGGCTCAATACCTATTCCATTGTCAGTCACACTAAATAAATATTCATTATCTTGTTGTTTAGCAGTAATGGTAACTATTGGCGTCGTGTTTGAATGAAATTTAATGGCATTGCTAATCAAATTCTGAAATAACTGAATCATTTGTGTTGCACTGACCTTCAGCGAAGGTAAGTTGTCATAGCTTATTTTAACATGGTTATCACGGATTAAAAATTGTAAATTTTCAACCACTTCTTGTAAAATATCGTTAAAATCGATTCTATTGTGGGTGCGTTCTTTAGAACCTAACCGCGAATATGACAGCAGGTCATTTATCAGATTTTGCATTCTGATCGCACCTTGAATAATAAAATCAATAAAATCATCGGCATCTTTATCGAACTTACCGTGGTAACGCTTTCCTAACAACTGAGAAAAACTGGCAACCACTCGCAAAGGTTCCTGTAAATCATGTGACGCTACATACGCAAATTGTTCAAGCTCCGTGTTCGAACGCGTTAAAGCATTTTGTGTTTTAATTTGTTCACTAACATCACGGATCGAGCAAATTACAAGCTTACCAAACTTAGTGTTAATGGGGCTTAAACTAATTTCGACTGAAAACTCAGTAGCATCTTTTCGACGGGCAAAAAGACTTCGTCCTTTGCCCATCGACCGAGAACGACCGTTTTTGAAAAAACTCGCCATAAAATCGCCATGGACATGATGAAAACGTGAAGGAATTAGAGTTCCGATGGATTGACCCGTGAGTTCATCGCGGGTATATCCAAAAATTTGAAGCGTCATTTGGTTGGCATAAACGATAGTTCCGTCATCATTGACAATAATCGTAGAGTCGGGAGTATTATCCAGAAGAATTTCAGCAGCAATATCATACTTACTTAGAATTACCACAATTGCCCCTTCAATCAGTAGACGAGCATAAAAGTAAAACAATTGTAATAAATAAATGGTTATAGCGTCAACTGTTACTATAGATCCAACCGTTTTAATAGTTGGTTCATATTTTGCTAATGAAACTTATAACGTTAATTGTTATTAAACAAAAATATTTTGGACACCACTATTTAACCTTACAGTATTTTTCCATACTAAATCCAGATAAATTGTCTAGCCATGATTATCGTGTGTGTTTTACTATATTGAGGAAATAAAAATGTCAGCGATAACATGTTCAGATAAAAGACCTAGAATTGTAACAATATCGACACCGAAAGAAATAATGTCAAAGCAAAATTTACCCTATTTTGTCGGTATATCAAATCTTACAGCAGGCGCTAAAGGAATTTCAATGAATATGGTAGTAATTCCCCCCGGTGCTTGTGCGGAACCGCATTACCATGAAATATTCGAATCTGGAATATATTTACTAACAGGCCGAGTAAAAACGTATTATGGTGATAACTTAGAACAATCAGTAGTCAATGAAGCTGGTGACTTTATTTTTATTCCTCCCAATCTGCTACACCAACCCGTTAACCTCAGCAAGACACAAGAGGCGCGCGCTATAATTGTTCGTAATGACCCCAGCGAACGTGAGGCGGTTGTGCACAATAATCCAGGACAAGTTGATGTTTTGAGATAGGTTTATTCTTCATGTGTAGTTTTTGATACCTTGAGCAACTTTTCAATAAGGAATTCCATTTGCTGTGTAGAATCGCGAATGCGATCTATACAGTTTTTGCCATGATCATCTATACCGCCCCTAAATTCTTCAAGTAAAATAGCGCTATATACATCAATACTACGTAATGGAGCCTGTAAGTCATGTGATGTGGAGTAGTTAAAGGCCTCGAGTTTCGCGTTGGCCTCTTCCAGATCCTTTGTTCGTTTTGCGACTAATTCTTCAAGATAGTTTTCGTAATGTTCAATTTCCCGATTTCTATTAACTTCTTCAGTTATATCGCGAAACGTCCAGACCCTGGCCTGTTTGTCACTCTCTAGATTCAAAGGAAAGCTTTTACGTTCAAACACCTTGCCGTCTTTAAACTTAAGTTCATCATGGTCGTCTAAATTACTCCCATAAAGGAATTTAACCTTTTTATGAAAAGTTTCCGGTTCCGTTAGCTGGTCCAATACATATTTTATCAGTGCGTCATCGTTATTTTGTTCCAGCAAGTTTGTTGGTATTTTCCACATTTCAGCAAATCTTAAATTAAAAAGTCTAATCTTATTATCAAAATCGACCAATAAAATTCCCTCAACAACTGAATCGAGAATTGACTGTAGTACGGCATTAGTTATATCGGAGGTCACAACGATACCTGTCTATTGGTGTTTCTATCTTCACATTTGGACATCTCATTTGGACATCTATAGTTACGCTGAAAAAAATATGTCCGATAAGAGTATTACACTACTCAAAGAAGTGTCAAATAGAAAAACAAAGCTAATATTTAATTTTTTAATGGATTAGCATCAGAATGATGGCTAAATTCAAATTTAGTGGTTTTATTAAGTGTACCCGCTGGGTAGCCTGCCACCTTAATATCGATATATTGAATACGACCTGTTACGCTAATCTTCATTGAACAGCTGCTCTAATTCAGACAATTGTGGCCGGCGTTTAAGTTCTAACGATAAGGTAAAACCCAATGACATAGCATAATCCTGAACCTTCAATATACTGCCCTTAAATTGCCCGTTTTCTATTTCAGATATATCTTGTCGACACACACCAGCATGCTTGCCAGCCTCAGCTTGATTAAGCTTCTTTTTTTTACGCTCTGTGCGCAAAGTATCGCCTAGCAACTGTAAGTAAGGATTCAATTTTACGCCTAATATGACACCTATTTGTTACAATATAGCATATATTTTACTTTTTGACGCTCATTAGTGTCATTCTGTGACTTAAACTTAAGAACACTCTCTTTTTAAAAGCCAATCCGCCCTTTTAAAAAATGTTAGGAAATACAAAGAATAGGAACTGGTCGCGCCCTTCATGGGCGCACATAAACAGGAACACGAAAATAATTAGTTCAATATTTTGAACTCTTTCAATTTTAGAAAATTGCCTTATATATTCACTATGAGTGATATTATTGCCTTGTTAAATATCACATATACAGCTAATATTGCCTTTCATAAAATAAAATATGGTGAATTTTATTATGTGGAGATCGGCAGAAACTTATATATATCAGTGGCATAAGGATGAAAACCGAAAACCTTTAGTAGTGAGAGGTGCTAGGCAAGT
>QIJM01000242.1 GCA_003232445.1 Paraglaciecola arctica | reverse complement strand
CATTTCCACGAACATGGTCACGATGTAGATGAGTGTTTAACACCAATTCAACATCCCTATCACCTGACAACTCTTTCTGTGCGGAGTCAATGTCTTTTACTAAATGTTCCATCTGCGTATCAATCATAAAAACACCCTCTGGTCCCACAAGTACTGCTACATTCCCAGAGCGGTCTGTTCGCAGCTGAAACAAGCCATGTCCCAAGTCTGTGACTTTTATGTCAAATCCCTTATTACCATCGTGGTGTTCAGCCCATATGGTAAAACTAAAAATACAAGCTGTTGCTAATGTGGCAATTTTTTTCATGTTAGACCTTGTGTAATAACTTTAAAGAGGACGCGTTCATTTTATTTTCCTTATTTGTACTTATGATACAACAACTAGGAGTATATACCCGTGATAAGCGCGAGTGTGACCGAATAAAAGCTATTTTATTGTTCGCCGACGGTTGGTCAATAGACATGATTTCCCAAGCGTTGCTTAAGCATCCAAGCAGTATCATCAGGCATCTGAACGACTACATCGCCAGTAAAAAAATAACATCGGATAATGGTGGCTCTGTCAGCTCTCTAACGAGTGAACAAACCAAGCCATTAAACACCTCTGTGAACACACCTATTTTCATATGCATGAAATATGCGCGGAATAGTCGATATGGTGGCACATAAATAATTTTTTTGATGTGACATTACCTAACATTGGCGATACTTTAGACAGTAGGATCAATGATAACTTTCAGACCTTCAAATTTTCATCTTGAAGTAAATGGGTATATACTTAAATAAACGACATATTATCCATATAATACGGATATAAAGTCAAATTGACATGACTCGCTTAAAAACCCATTGATTTGACAGTTAATGAGGTATGTTAACGGGTAGATAGGCAATAATGCCTTATACTAAATGTTAGATTTTAATCGAGAACTTTTCAATGCTAGTTATATGAACAATGTTGATAAAAAAATAATTGAATCTCTTATATCAGGAGTTGGTGGTGCTGGTGGTGCCTATTTAATATCTGTTTTAGGCGGACCTATTGGGATGGTGATAGCAGCCGCTGGTTTAGGCACAGCCATTGGGCCAATGGTCGCGGATAAAGTCGGTAGAGTTTCTTTTTTGGTTCTTAAAAACCATCAAAATAAAATTCGTTTTTTAATGGAAAAAAAGTTTAAATCTGAAATCGAACACAGTTTCTGTTTTAAAGAAGGGTATGTAAATAAAAAAACGGAGGAGATTCTCAATAATCTAAGGAATTTAGGAGTATTCTCGAAAGAAACAAAAGATAAAAGGTTTTCAGGCATAGAAAAACGTCAACTATCATCATTTAAGCTGCTGGAAAACAGTCAATTAATTAAGGACATTTCAGCTTTGTCGATAGTGGGACAGATTTCAATATCTACAAGCAGTATTCTTGTTTCAGCTTGTGCAGCTTTACAAAGTATGAAGGATAAATATGAAACTGATTACGGGTTAAAAATTGAATTGTCGCCGAATTTCCCCAACGGGCTTGAATTGGTCAGTTCTTTAATTAAAGGAGAAAGACCCGATTTTCTAATTTCCCCAATTGATCCATTTTCACTAATACCTGAGACATATACCAAAGATTATAGGCTTGTAATTCCAATGAATACCGAGTTTCAATATCTATTTGTTAAAAAGGGAAAAACATTTGGCAAACATCGGTTAGTTCATGTTTATGAAGAGTCTTCAGCTAAATTTCACTTCGAACTAGGTACCGGCATTCCGAGAAACTCGGAAGATATACGTTTTAGTAATCCGGAATTTTTTGGCGAAGTAGAAAACAATATTAGTAGTGGAGACTGTATTATTGCTTGGGAACCAATTGCAAACCTTCTACGCGAAAATGACTACTTTGACGAAATCCCGAGTGTTAGGCATGAAGTCATATTTTGTTTGTTTTGTCACAAGTCATGGTTGAATCATAATAAGAGGCGCTACTTAGATTCATTTGTCCGTGTGCTCACACATGAATTCATATATTCGGGACAAAACGAAAAAGTAACTCTAAAAAAACTGAGAAAGAATTTGCCTTTTATGGATAGTTTTGCAAAGGGAGCAGGACTAATATGGACTCCCGAACTATAAAAAATCTAACAAGACGCATTAACCCTGCAGCGGTCAGGTTATGCGCGACGTTAGGTATCATGGAGGCATATGCGTTTTTATCACAGATTTTTAATTACTTTTCTTCTTATTAGCTTTAATAGCACAGCTGTTAAGTTTAAATATCAAAAAGAACCCGTAATAAAAGAATTTGTTTTTGGTGACACTAAAATAGTTAGATCTACTCACTTCAAAAAAAGTGCTCCACTTGGAGAGCATAAAATACTCATTTATTACAAAGGTGAGTTGCAAGCAAGTTATAAAGGTCTTTCATTTGACTTTATAGCTTCAGATAAAACAAATTCAACTTTTGTAGCTTTAAGTAATTCATATATTCCTCCTGTTGCTGCCTTGGTATTTTCCTCTAAAGGGGCGTTAGAAAACGTGATTTACCATAGAAAACTTTCCCATAATTATTGCTATGAATCGATGGTAGATAAACAGTGGGTTCATAAATCAGATCCCGGAATTGAATTTATTTATGACAAAATTGATGATTTTGAATATATCAAAAATATTACTTTTATTAATTGTCACGGAGAAAGAGTCTCTTTAGAATAAGTTCTGTGTGGTAATGAATGCCATACAAGTCATTAAAGTCGGACTGCTAACAGTTTGCTCGGTTCCGCTTCGCTTCACATTATAGCAAACTATTATCAGCCGCTTAATGAGGCGTTATCTCTTAAAGGAAAAACTGTGCGTTTAGATAAAATCGATGATGATTTAAAAGATATATCATTTAAATTCTTTTACTGGTTCTCTCGTTTTGAGTTTGCGCTAAAAGAAAATGATTATCTAAAGGACAATACGGTTGGCGCAAAAGCAGAACCAAACTGGGAAAAGTTTAAGAATATGTTTAAAGATGAATACACAGCCTCGGCAGAGGCGATTCGGCTAATTGACCTTCATCCTAAAAGGCAATTTGTAGCACAAGCCGGCGAGCCTGAGTGGAAGCCTGTAGGAATTGAGCATTGTAATAACGAACTTTGCAAGGTTGTAACAATGCTTCTTACTATAAGAAATAATCTTTTTCACGGAGGTAAGCATGGGGACATAGATGTTGATAGTAAGGGTAGAAATATCGAGTTGCTTACTATTGGTATAGAGATCCTGAATCAACTCGCCAATCTGTCAGGAATAGAGGGTGCTAAACACAACATATAGTGGGTGGTGGAGCTAAGTGGATAGCCCTTTTATATATACAGTATGGTTCAATCTTGAGTTATCTACATAGGCATGTAATATATTAAACAAATGGAGATTATTATGAGCCAACACCATAAAATTAATTATATTGAAATTCCAGTTAAAGCATTGGCTTCGAGTAAAGCTTTTTTTAATCAAGTGTTTGGTTGGGAGTTTGTAGACTATGGGGACGATTATGCCGCTATTACTGGAGCAGGAATAGATGGCGGTTTATATGTTTCTGAGCATAGTGTGTCTGCTGATAAGGGCAGTGTGCTAGTCGTGTTATACAGTGAGGATTTAGTTAAAAGCCAAGCGGCTATTGAATCGGCAGGAGGAATAATAAAAACTCCCACCTTTGAATTTCCCGGTGGGCATAGGTTTCACTTCTGTGATGGAAACGATAACGAATATGCAGTTTGGAGTGATAAGTAGCTACAAGGCATTTATCACCTTATCAAACTCAGGTTAACGACTGGTTAGCCTGAAAAACCGCTGTCTTCTGGCATGTTTTTACCTTCAGCTGCTTGACGAGCAAGTTGATCGCAAGCTTCATTTTCAGGATGACCAGAGTGGCCTTTTACCCAAAACCAACTGACTTTATGCATAGCTACTTGTTTGTCTAAACGTTTCCATAAATCGACATTTTTCACTGGTTTTTTATCTGAGGTACGCCAGCCATTTTTACGCCAATTCTTAATCCATTGGTTAATCCCATTTTTAACGTACTGGCTGTCTGTGGTTAAGTTAACAGAGCATTCCTCAGTTAAAGTAGCGAGGGCCTCGATAGTCGCTAGCAACTCCATTCTATTGTTGGTGGTATGCTTAAAACCTTGGCTGAGTTCTTTGCGATACTGGTCAAAAATCATCACAGCACCATAACCACCAGGACCGGGGTTGCCTAGGCAGGAGCCATCGGTAAAAATTTCTACTTGTTTCATATTTGCCTAATTTTGAGGTGGCTTGAGTATATTCCCTGATAAATGTCAGGAATTTATAATTTAGCGCAGTATAATGACCAAGATTGTTAATGCCACAAAATTCTATCATTTTATATTTTATAAAGAGCCTGAAATGCGCCAAATTGTATTAGATACCGAAACCACTGGATTAGATCCTAAACAAGGGCACCGTATCATTGAGATCGGGTGTGTGGAGATGATCAACCGTCGTCTCACGGGAAATACCTTTCACGTTTACGTTAACCCTCAGCGCTTGGTCGAACAAGAAGCGATAGGGGTACACGGGATCACCAATGAATATTTGGCAGACAAGCCCGTATTTAACACTATAGCCAAAGAGTTTATTGATTTTATTAGTGGTGCTCAACTGGTGATCCATAACGCGCCATTTGATATCGGGTTTATGGATCATGAATTTAACCGGCTGTCAGGCCTTGCAGTCAAAGAGTCTGCCAAGATGTGTACTGTGCTCGACACATTAGATTTGGCAAGACAAATTCATCCGGGGCAAAAGAATAACCTTGACGCGTTGTGTAGACGTTATGGCATAGATAACTCCCATCGAGAGAAACACGGCGCGTTATTGGATGCAGAGATTTTAGCCGATGTGTATCTAATGATGACAGGTGGCCAAACTGATCTCAATTTAAGCGGCAAGGCTAGCGGTGAAGGTGGCGTGCAAGTAGAAACTATCCGCCGATTGTCTGCACAAAGAAAACCGTTAAAGGTTGTTATGGCAACGGCCGATGAGTTAGAACAGCATGAAAGTCGTTTAGACTTAGTGGTTGAAAAAGGTGGCGCCTGCGTATGGCGTCAATAGTGACAAAATAGTGAGTTGAGTAAACATGTTAAAACGGGTCGTATCTGCTCTTATTTTGTGGCTGTTTGCTTACACAAGCTTGTCAGTACAAGCTATCCCCCAGCCGCAGAGTACGCAGGCTAGCGCACAATCTTCAAATGACCAAGATATCAGTCAAGCTGATGATTCGCCTCTTACTCAATTAGGCAACGAATATCACAATGGTATCGAGTTGCTGCAAAACCGTTTTAGAATCGATTATGAAGTAGACGAAATCACCATGATTTTTTTTCGTGAGTTCGGTTCTGCACCCATAGTCTTAGTGCGGCCAGATGGTTCCAAAATCTTTCAATCCAGCGCCGATGGTGAAAGTATTTTTTGGTTTGATACCAGCACATACGACATGATCAGTATTAAAAATCCAACGCCAGGACCATGGCAAGCGGTAGGGCAGATTACACCTGAAAGTCGAGTTATGGTGATAAGCGACCTAGCATTGCATGCTGACCCTTTGCCCAAGATTATATTTTCTGGAGAAATCCTTAAACAAACTGCCTACTTAACCAACGATGGTGTGCCGATTGATTACAGTGCATTCAGAGATGTGGTTGAACTGACTATTTCATTGTCTAGTACTAACAATCCTAATTTCAATAATTTTGGCGCCAACACTGAAATTGTCGCCTTTTTTGGAGACAACGGTAAAGGCATGGATGAGAGACCTCTAGACGGAGTATTTACTGGGCAATTTAATCTTGCCATTGCCGACGGCGAATGGATCCCCACCTTTACTGTGTCTACACCTATGTATACCCGTGAGCAGGTTGACCCAAATATTATGCTGTTAGCTAATCCAATTAAAATGGACGTTGAGCTTGATGGGGGAGGCGACGGCTATCACAAACTCAAAGTGGATGCGCAGCGTGAATATGTAGATATGTCCACGTTATTGATTGATGGAAAAGTTCGTTTCCCGAATGGTGACATTCAGAATTTTTCTATTACAGATATGTCTGTAGATGTCCGAGAGTATTTAATTGTTAACTACGAATATGGTGTATATAGCGTTAAGTTAACCGCATATGGAAATACCATTGAAGGCAGAGAGTTTATTTTGGATGTGCCAGAGTATAGTTTCCTATCAGAGGAGTCAGAACCGGTTGTTGTCGCTGCCGAGACGGGTGTTGTTGACCCCGCAATATCGGATAATGCAACTGAACAAAATGCTATGCCAGAGCAAGCAATACCTACGGCTGAAGAGAAAATGTCAACATCGATGTTGGTATCGCTAATTGTGGGCATTAATCTGTTTATCCTGATAGTGGGGGGCGGGTTAATTGGGTGGTTAACCATGGACAAAAAGCTAAAATTTAGCTTTTTGAAACAATCCAAAACGCCTGTAGATGAAAAAGGTGTTGACAAAAAATCAGGATCCTTTACAAGGTTCTTTAAACGTAAACCCAAAGACGTGACAGCAAAAAAGAAACCCCAGAACAAAGCTGAATCTAACTCTGGATTCATGGACTTATCCATCCCGAAAGAATGAATGTTTGCCCGCTTAACTAATAAATTGGTTAATACTGCAGCAATCAAGGCTTTGTAACTGAATTTCGTGCTAAAAAGCTATTGACTAGTATGGGGTGAACCCGTATTATCTGCGCCGCGGTTGACAAGGGATATCCTTTATTTCTTATCTAACCGATTGATAACGTTGAATATTATGGAGTGGTAGTTCAGTTGGTTAGAATACCGGCCTGTCACGCCGGGGGTCGCGAGTTCGAGTCTCGTCCACTCCGCCAAATTCAATGTTGTCTAATTTGCTCAAAGTTTTAGTGCTGTAGTTATTCCCTCAGGATTTCTATTATTAAAGCTGAACAGTAAATGTTTTGATTACGGCTGGAGTGGTAGTTCAGTTGGTTAGAATACCGGCCTGTCACGCCGGGGGTCGCGAGTTCGAGTCTCGTCCACTCCGCCAATATCAAAACAAAAAATAATTTATATGCGGAGTGGTAGTTCAGTTGGTTAGAATACCGGCCTGTCACGCCGGGGGTCGCGAGTTCGAGTCTCGTCCACTCCGCCATTAAATTGTTAGGATGGATTGGTATATCCCCTATAAAAATTCCTTTTCGACTCTATTAACGCTACGTTATCTGCTTATGGTTTGATAAGCTTATGATATGCCTCTTACCTGTATTTATATTATTTATATGATGCTCTTTACGCCATCCTCTGAGATTTAATCCCTATGCTTTTGTTGTTGCTATATATCTTTGTCGCGTTGTTTTTTTCGTTTATTTGCTCTATTGCAGAAGCGGTTATCCTCAGTATCTCATCGGCTTATATTTCTGTGTTAGAAAAAAGTGGCCATCCGTCTGGTAAGTTGTTGAAAAAACAAGTCAGTGATATTAACCGGCCCCTTGCCGCTATTTTGAGCTTAAATACCATTGCGCATACCATGGGAGCTGCCGGTGCAGGTGCTCAGGCAGCTGTTGTTTTCGGTGATGCTTATTTAGGTATTGCTTCAGCTGTTTTGACTCTGTTGATCTTGGTGTTCTCAGAAATCATCCCTAAGACCCTTGGGGCAACCTATTGGCGCAAACTCGCTCCAGCTACGGCTTATTTTTTAAAGTATTTGATGATTGTTTTGTGGCCCTTGGTACATATGGCACAAAAAATGACATCCAGAATGCATGACGAGTCGCCTCTTGTTGGTTTGAGTAGAGATGAACTATCCGCGATGACTGCGTTGTCTTTGGAAGAAGGCCAAATTGCCGCTCGCGAGGCGACCGTGATGCAAAACTTACTCAGTTTACAACAGCTTAAAGTACGTCAAGCCATGACCCACAGAACGGTCGTTTTTTCTTTGCCTGACACCATGACAGTTGAACAGTTTTTACAAAACCACGCGGGTGTGGCATTTTCACGTATTCCTATTTTTGAAGATGGCGAACCAGAAAAAATTAGCGGTTATGTATTAAAGTCTGATTTGTTGTTGGCCTATGCCCGCGGTAATGCTGCTAGAGAGCTCAAAACTTACCAAAAAGATATGGTCACTATATTAAGTAGTATGCCGCTTGCCAAAGCTTTTGACCCTTTGCATTCGCAGCGAGGAAACATGTTGCTTATCGTAGACGAATATGGTGGCTTAGAAGGTATATTGACAGTTGAAGATTTAGTCGAGAGCTTGTTTGGTATTGATATTATTGATGAAAGTGATCAGGTTGTGAGTATGCGAAAATTAGCGCATATCATGGCCAAAAAAAGAGAAAAAAAACGTCTACGTAAATATAAGAAATCAAACAGTTCAAATGCAAACTAGGGAAATGTACTGATTATGAGTGAGTTACTCAGATGTACCAATCTAACGAAAGAATATAGTGATGGAGAAAATAGCGTTAAGGTGCTCAAGAGCATCAGTTTTTCTATTAATAAAGCCGAGCAAGTTGCCATTGTGGGTAGTTCAGGCTCAGGTAAAAGTACCTTATTACACTTATTAGGCGCGTTGGATAAACCTACATCAGGGCAAGTAACGTTTGAACAACAAGACATATTTGCCTTTAGCAGCAACCAACAAGCAACATTTCGTAATCAATCCCTTGGCTTTGTTTATCAATTTCATCATTTATTACCCGAATTTAGTGCCTTAGAAAACGTCGCCATGCCGTTATTGATAGCAAAAAAGCCCGTCAAACAAGCTAATGAGATGGCCATGGCCATGTTAGATAAGGTTGGGTTGTCGCATCGATACAGGCATAAACCTGCTGAATTATCTGGTGGCGAGCGGCAACGCGTGGCGATTGCTAGAGCCTTGGTGACCCAACCCAAGTTAATACTAGCAGACGAACCTACTGGCAATCTAGATCAAAAAACCGGTGAAAGTATTTATCAGTTACTCAGTGATTTGCGCGAACAAATGCATACCAGTTTTGTGGTTGTGACCCACGATACACAACTAGCCAACAGATTAGACCGCTCTTTGCACTTAGTTGACGGCTGCTTGACTGATGCACAAACCCAAGCTGTGACGAGTACAATCTAGTGCATCTGGTTTGGTTATTGGCATGGCGTTTTCGTTCAGACAAACACCAAAATGGCTTTATTTCGTTTATTTCCGCCTCTTCTACCTTCGGTATTGGCTTAGGCTGTTTTGTATTGATTTTGTTGTTGTCGGTAATGAATGGTTTTGAAAGAGAATTAAAAGACCGTTTGTTGTCTGTCATCCCCCATGCAGAGTTTAAATCAGTGTATGCAAGCGGCATTGAGAATTGGCCCGCGGAAGTAGAGGCTTTGCAGCAGCACCCCGAAGTGATCTTTGTCGAACCTTACGTTAACGCTACAGGTATGTTGCAAAAAGGCAATAAAATGAAGGCGGTGGAGATGACCGCTTTAGATCCTCTCTATGCCTCTGATGGCGTAATCCCAAGTTTAGTCACGAGCGAGCAGTGGCAACAATTCCAAACAGATGAAAACGCCACTATGTTAGGCATCGGCCTTATGCAAAAGTTAGGTTTGGCGGTAGGTGATAAAGTGCAGATTTTATTGCCGCAGTTATCTGAAAATTTGACTTTACGTGCGCCAAAAACATTGCGCCTCAATGTGATTGCTAGTTTAGATCTGGGCGGCGAATTGAGCAATCATATTGGCTTTATGCATATGTCTTTAGCCGCACAGGCACAAAATATTCAGCATGGTGCGCAGGGTATACGTTTAAGATATCGCGATGCTTTTGTTGCCCGCCAATTAACCCGTGAAATCGGTTATAACTTAACACCTGAAGTATATATGTCAGACTGGACTATCAACGATGGCAACCTGTATCAAGATATTCAGCTGGTAAGGGCAGTGGTTTATATCGCATTAAGTTTGGTTATCGCCGTGGCTTGTTTCAATATAGTGTCGACTCTGGTGATGGCGGTAAACGAAAAACAAAGCGAAATTGCCATGCTCAAGAGTATGGGCGCAAAAAATAGCCTAATTATCTCAGTGTTTATGTTGCAAGGTACATTTAATGGCCTGATTGGCACCATTGTCGGCGTGATATTAGGCGTTTTGATGGCGACCAACTTAGCTGCTGTTGCGCGTTTTATTGAAGACTTATTAGGTGTGCAGTTCTTATCAGGTGATGTGTATTTTATTAATTTTTTACCTTCAGAATTAAACTGGAACGAAGTTTATCTCACAGCACTCATCGCCATAGTATTGAGTATTTTAGCCACGCTTTATCCAGCAATAAAAGCCGCTAAAATTAATCCCGCTAAAGTGCTGGGGCACTAAGTTTACTTATATGACAAAAAATGCCATTCACATAAAAAACGTGCAGGTGACCGAGCAAAAAGACTGGGCGGCAGGTGTCACTGCTGTCATGTCGGCATATAAAAATGTCAGTGCTAAAGTGGGACCAATTAGAGGCACTAAATTACTTGCTCAACTGAATCAAATTGATGGATTTGATTGCCCCGGTTGCGCTTGGCCTGATCCACTGTTAAAACGCTCAACCTTTGAGTTTTGTGAAAACGGCGCAAAAGCAGTCGCCGACGAAGCTACGTTAAAACGGGCAACGGCTAAGTTTTTTGCCAAACATAGTATCGATGATTTAAAACAGAAGTCCGATCGCTGGTTAAATGATCAAGGGCGTTTAGTTGAACCTTTATATTTAACCGAAGGTGCAAGTCACTATCAAGCCATAAGCTGGTTGGAAGCGTTGAGTTTAATTGCAGAAAACTTAACCAAACTCGACTCGCCCAACCAAGCTGCTTTTTATACATCAGGGCGCACTAGCAACGAAGCGGCGTTTTTATATCAGTTGTTTGTGCGTCAGTTCGGTACTAATAATCTGCCAGATTGTTCCAATATGTGTCATGAGTCCAGTGGTGTTGGGTTAACTGAAACTATTGGTGTTGGCAAAGGCACAGTGTCCTTACACGACCTTGAACATAGCGAAGCCATTTTTATCTTTGGGCAAAATCCTGGTTCAAACCATCCACGTATGCTGACTTCATTACAAGCAGCTAAACGCCAAGGTGCCAAGATTGTCGCTATTAATCCGTTGGATGAAGCTGGCTTAAAACGTTTTAAAAACCCGCAAGAAGTGGGGGGCGTGATTGGCGCTGGCACTGTGTTGCGGGATTTGTATTTACCGGTGAAAATAAACGGTGACGTGCCTTTTCTAAAAGGTTTGTGTAAAGCCTTAATTGAAAGAGATGATGCGGGGCAAGATGTATTAGACAAAGAGTTTATCGCAGAATATTGCCACGGTTTTGCTGCCTTTAAACAGGACATGTTAGACGTTTCTTGGCCTGATATTGAGCTGCATAGTGGATTAACTCAGAGCCAAATCAATCAAGCTGCTGATATCGCTTGCACCTCAAAGAAGACCATATGTTGCTGGGCCATGGGTATGACCCAGCATAAAAACGCAGTGGTTAATATTCAGCTGATGACTAACTTTTTAATGTTGCAAGGCAACTTGGGTAAACCTGGAGCTGGCGTTTGCCCTGTGCGCGGACATAGTAACGTGCAAGGTGACCGTACTATGGGAATTTGGGAAAAACCGTCTGCCACTTTCCTTGATGCCTTGCAGCAAACTTATGATTTTGATGTGCCTAGAGAACATGGCTACGACACCATAGAAACTATCCAAGCCATGGCACAAGGGCAGGTTAAAGTATTGTTTGCCTTGGGCGGCAATTTTTATCGTGCTACACCAGATCATACAGCGACTAAACAAGCTTTGGCTAGCTGCGAATTAACGGTACAAGTTTCGACTAAATTAAATCAATCACACTTGTACACAGGTAAAAGCGCGTTGATTTTACCCGCGCTTGGGCGTACTGAAATTGATCAACAATTATCTGGTATTCAAACTGTCACTGTAGAAAATTCTATGGGTGTGGTGCAAACCTCGCACGGTAAAATACCACCTGCCTCTCACCTACTAAAAAGTGAAGTGGCAATTGTAGCTGATTTAGCTGCGTTAACTTTGCCCGAGAGCCATATTAGCTGGCAGCAGATGAAAAACGATTATCGGTTAATTCGTGATGGTATTGCCCAAGTGATCCCAGGCTTTGAGAACTTTAATCAACGTATCGAAGAATTAGGCGAATTTGAATTGCCCAACGCGGTACGAGATGAATGTAAGTTTATGACTTCCAGCGGAAAAGCCAATTTTGTAGTGCATGATATCGAGTCTATACCTGTACCAGAAGGCTGTTTATTAATGATGACCATTCGTAGCCACGACCAGTTTAACACCACTGTGTATACCAATAATGATAGATATCGTGGTATTCATGGCAGCCGCCGCGTTATTTTTGTGAATGTAGATGATCTTGAGGATTTAAGCTTACAGATGGGTCAACAAGTAGATATTCATAGCCATTGGCCGAACGAAAAGATACAAACCAGAACAGTAAAAGGGTTTACCCTCGTTCAATACGATATTCCCCGGGGCTGCGCCGCCGCTTATTACCCAGAAACCAATGACTTGATCCCGCTTAGCAGTGTTGCAGATAAAAGTAATACGCCTGCGTATAAGTCGGTGGTGATCAGCTTGCATAAAAAAACAGATAAAGAAGATTAACCACAGAGGAAGAGGAGGGCACAGAGGAAAAAATACTGATTTATCTTTTCTCTGTGAGCGCAGCGCTCTGTGGTGAATCGCTTTTGATTTTTAGCTTATGGATCAGCGCGACCCATAAATTTGCTTTCAGCTGTATTGACTTTGATTTTTTCGCCACTGGCAATGTACTCAGGGACTTGAACCACTAAGCCTGTGGTCAAGGTGGCGGGTTTAGTGCGAGCACTGGCCGATGCACCTTTGATAGACGGATCGGTTTCGGTTATCAGCAAATCAACAGAAGCAGGTAGTTCAATGCCAACTGGTTTTTCTTCAACCAATAAAATTTGCAGGCCTTTAATATCTTCACTGATAAAATGGAGTTCTTCACTGATGGTTTCTTTATTTAAAAAATAGGATGAATAGTCCTCGTCATCCATAAACACATACTCGTCGCCATCAATATAAGAAAAACTTACTTTATTACGATGAAAATCGACTAGGCTGAGCATTTCATCAGCTTTGAAACTCTCATCTGCCTTAGCGCCTGTGCCCACTTCATACAAACGCATCCTATATAAACTGGCACCAGCACGACCACTTGGAGTGAGTTTGTTGATGTCTTTGACTAGATAGACTTTGCCATTATGTTCAACGGCTGCATTCTTTTTAATGTCACTGGCTTTTGGCATGGAATTGACTCTTTAATATTATGTGGCAAAAAAATAACATGAAAACAGAAATAGGCAAGGGAAGTTGTGTTTAGTTGTCATGCTTTTTGGCATAATCTCGACCTACGTTTTTACACCCTCATTATTCATTAAGGCGCTATGTCCAAAACATCATATTTGTTTGCTGTCGATGGCAAGTTATCAGAGGCTATCGACGGGTTTGTGCCGCGCCAAGCACAAACCGATATGGCAATTGCAGTTGAAAATACCATAAAAAAGAAAGCCTCGCTTATTGTCGAAGCGGGAACAGGCACAGGTAAAACCTTTGCTTATTTAGCGCCCGCACTATTGTCCGAAAGAAAAACTATTGTATCAACAGGGACTAAAAATCTGCAGGAGCAACTTTTTCATCGTGACTTACCTCTGATAAAAAAAGCGCTAGGCTCTAATAGCAAGACTGCTTTGTTAAAAGGCCGCGCTAACTATCTGTGTTTACATCGGTTAAGGCAACATGGCGGCAACAGTACATTAATTGACAGACAAACTCTGACAGAG